>NZ_FXYI02000041.1:0-23006 GCF_900184915.1 Clostridium sp. HV4-5-A1G
GATAAAAAACTTGCAATTTACTATTTTATATTATATAATAAATAACGTCTTAGGGGTATAGCTCAATTGGTAGAGTAGCGGTCTCCAAAACCGTTGGTTGAGGGTTCGAAGCCTTCTACCCCTGCCATAAATGTTGAAATCAAAGGGTTTTCAGAAATAAAGATCCTTTGATTTTTTATTTTTCCCTCCATTTTCCCTCCATAGTTTTTAATAGAGCTATTAGAACAGGTCATTTAACGTATCTACTGCCTTCCTTTTTTCTTCAGGTGAAACATGAACATAAATAGATGCGGTGGTCTGAATATTTGCATGGCCTAAAAGTTTCTGGATAGTTTCCAAGGGTACACCCCGTTCAAATAATTTAGTGCCGTATGTATGCCGCAAGGCGTGAAATTTCCTGTAAGGTATATTTGCTTTAGTTAATATCCTTTTATAAGCTCTAAGCAGATTACGGGCATTTATAGACAATCCCAGTCTGGTAGTAAATACAAAATTACTATTGTTGTAGATATCACCTGCTTTTAATTTTTCTTCCTTTTGTTGTAGTCCGTGTTTTTTAAGCATAGGAATTAAATTTCCGGGTATTGGTACATCTCTTATAGAACCTTTACTCTTAGGAATTTGTAATATAGTTTCACGTTTTTTAGTTCCATCAGCCTGGATTATTGCAATGTTTTTTATAGTCCGTCTGACAGATACAATCTTTTTGCTAAGGTCAATATCACTCCATTTCAAGGCTAGAAGTTCACCTTCTCTTAACCCTGAAGCAAGAGCCAGGTAAAAGAGTGCCTTTAGTCTATGGCCTTCTATAGCGTTTTTAAAAGCCTTTAGTTCATCATCAGAAAATACTTCCACTTCTTTTTTTACAGCATTATTTTCCTTTTGACCTGGAATTGTTACACGTTTTCCAGAGCATGGGTTTTTGATTATATATCCCTCATCAACTGCATAATTAAAAAAAGTCCTCAGCAGTTTATTTAAGTTAAATATTAATGAACTATGCTTGCCATTTTGGTATAGCTTGTTATAGTATTTCTGTATTTTGATGGATTTAACATCTGTCATTCTAAGGCCGTATATATCACTATCTTTTATATAGAGTCTGTATAAAGTTTCATATCGTTCAAAAGAACTGGCTTTTATGTCACTGGATACCCTTACAACCTCAAATAACCACAGGTGCATTAATTCACCTAGTGATACATTTTCAGCATCCACACTTAAACCACGTTTCAACCCATTTATATATTCAGTTTTTTTATCTTCAGCATCTTTTTTACTTTTGCCATAGAATTCCTTTCTTATGCGTTTCCCATTAGAATCACGTCCCAAGTCCAGATATACCCTATAGTATTTTTTACCGTTTTTAACACAATTTGTTTTATTTGCCATAGGATCACCTCTATATATCTAATGTGTTAAAATCAATTTCCAAGTCTTTATATATGCCAACCTTTATTTTATCCGTAAATGAATAAGCTTTAGGAGCTCCATAATGCATTGTATCATCAAGTTTGTATATCAGTATACTTTTCTCCATAGGATTTACTATCCAGTATTCACGAACCTTATATGAGCTGTATAGGCTTAATTTGCGTATATAATCATTGGATGGGTTGAAGGGTGACACTATCTCAACAATTAGATCTGGGGCTCCAATACAACCCTTATCATTCAGTTTATTCTTATCACATATTACTGATATATCTGGTTGAACAATGTTTCTGCAGTTATCAAGGTTTTCGTCATCAGTGAGGAATACATCAAAGGGTGATGGGTATACCTTGCAATTACCGTTGTTGGATTTAATATAGTTATAAAATGCAGCGGATAGTGCCATAATAAGCTCTTGGTTTATTCTTGATGGTGCAGGTGACATATCGTATATAGTACCTTCTATAAGCTCTATTCTGGAACCTTCAGGGTAATTCATGTAGTCAGTGTAGGTATAAGTCTTATTCTTAGCTGTATTGTCCATAAATCTTATCTCCTTTCATTTGACAATTTCGTATATTTGGTTGTGGCACCGGGTGACACAGTATCCACAAATGTGGATACTATTGATCTGAAGTTGTCACTAGTAGGCAACACTGTATTCAGTGTACATGGAGTACACAGTTGACCACCAACTGGCCAATCATTGATTTTACTGGGTTTCTTTTAAAAAGGAAGACTAATCACATTAGGGTTTTCGTATTTAAAGATGGAAATTTACCCAAGTGTGAATCCAGCTAGTTTATCGGGAATTTACCCGAAAACCTATAATTAAGTAGTTTTGATAGCATAATCATACAATTCATCTTTAAAGATCAATACGACAATATAGTTGTTATAAGGCATTACATATTTGCAAACCCTTTAGGACGCTTAAAATTTGAAGCTGGGGATTCAATTTTAAATCCAAACATTTAGCATCCCTTACTGTAATAGTGGCTGATAACCGCTGAGTATTCTAAAATGAATCTTATGTTTTTGACATTTATGTATAAGACCTAATCAGGTAGCTTTTAACGCCCTGGTTGTGCCATTCGCCTTTAAAGGCGAATACGATAATATCGGAGTCCCTAAAAAAATGGTAGTGCCCACTGATACGAAATTTTCCGATTGGTAGTTAGTAATTAAATAATATATAATAACCTTGTAATGATGTTGACATAGTGTCAATTGAGCTACAATAATATTTATTTACCTAAATGGAATAAATTCTAATTCAATTCCTAGAACCGTTTGTACTCCTCCATTTGTAGGGTAGTCTAAATTTCGTCCACCTTGTTTTTTTATTATTTTTTAAAAAATCTATGTATAAACCCTATTAATCAAAATTGCTAAGTATTTTATAACTAAAAGGATTTTAATGTGATAGTTGTGCCGTTCGTCTTTAAGTACGAACGTGATGATATTTGTAATATAAAATCCCGTAGTGGATGCCCATTTTAATCAGATGGCGACTAATAGTTGCCTAGTTAGGATTAAGGGGGAGTTAAATTTCGGCCTCCTTGATGTTGATGTAAGTTTGACACAATATCAAATTAGTATTTAACTTTGGTGATGAATATATACATTCAAAGTAGACTTAGAGTTAATGAATTTTCTATTTTTTAGTATCATAAATTAGTTATTTTGAAGATCGCTAGATTCTTTTCCGATATTTTTTGTCATTAAATCAATATTTTTTATCATTGAATCAATAGCTTTTGAGGATATACTATCTATTTGCTTTTTTAATTGCTCTTCATTAATTTTATTGAAATCTATATAACCAAAATTATGTAATGTATAATTTATAAATTCTGATGTTGTGTATTTAAGAATATCCTTATATACTTTATAAGCTTTACTTTTTTCTACTATATTTTCTTCGGCAGTTTTAAATTCTTTTCTTAGCTTTTCATCATCTATTAAATCTCCCCAACTTATATTAAGAGCTTCTACTAATTTATCAATCATGTCTATACTCGGAGTTCTTTGATTTTGTTCGTATTTAGCTATAGTATATTTAGAAATGTTAAGCTTAGTTGCCAAGTCATCTTGAGTTAAATTTCTAGCTTCGCGAAACTTTTTAATTTTATATCCTAATTTAACTTGATTATTGTTTTTCAATAATATCACCTCTTCTATATTATAATACAAATTGGGTGATATTAAAATAAAAAAGTGCTTTATTATAGCGCTTTTTTGGTTTATATAAATAAAAAATATTTTGACATAGCTCATAGTGGGTGCTATACTATAATTAATAAGACGAAAAGTACTATTAAAGGAAGTGATATTACGAGATTGAGGTTAAAAGTAAGAAGAATTGAAAAAAGACTAACCCAATGTGAACTAGCTGATAAAATTGGTATTTCAAGATATTATCTGTCTGCATTAGAGAGAGGAAAAGCTAAGAACCCTAGTATTGCAGTAATGAAAGCAATAAGTAAAGAACTTGATACTCCTGTACAAGAGTTGTTTTTCAGTGAGGAGGAATAAAATGAGATACTTTTTAAAGCCAGGTCAAATCCAAGAACCGTTAATTATTGATATACCTGATGATTTTAATGTTATGGCAAATGGAGTTTGTTTTTTAGAGAATAAAATCTCAAAGATTATAGCTTATAAATATGACCAATATAATTTTTTCCTTGATATGTATTGTGATACAGATAAATTTGCCTCAATTGTATGTAATAAGCCATATGAAGTGGTGTTGGACAGTGAAATAAATGGTGTTTTTATAAGAGAAAATGATGAGGTGTAGCATATGGATAAACTCGTATTTATAAATTCAAATAATCTTAGCGAAGAGCCTTTTACAACATCAAAGATTATTGCTAAATATGGAGGGCAGACGCATCACTCAATACAAGTGTTAATTTCAACGTATGAAAAAGATTTAAAGGAATTTGGAGTTTTCTCATTTGAAATGAGTAAACCTAAATCTTCCAAAGGAGGCAGACCAGAGAAAATATATAAACTAAGTGAATCACAGGCAAGCTTTTTAATAACTTTGATGAAAAATACAAGGCAAGTAGTTAATTTTAAAAAAGCTTTGGTAAAACAATTTTATGCCATGAGAGAAGAATTGCTCAAAAGAAGGATTGAAAGGTCTGATGGTAAAAAAGAAAGAACTACTTTAACAGATGCTATATCAAGGCTTCCAGATGGTAAATATAAAGAGCATTTATATAGTAATATTACAAGACTTATTTATAAAATACTCTTCAATAAAACTATACCTCAACTAAAAGAGCAATTTAATGTTCCTAAAAAAGGTAATTTGAGAGATTATTTGCCACAAGTGCAACTGGCTAAGGTAAAAGTATTAGAGGAGCGAACTAGCGTTTTAATTGATATGGGACTTCCATATGAGGAAATTAAATTGATCTTGAACAAATATGCTAAGAGCTAAGATATCTTTAAGAAGTAAGTAAATACATAAATAATTTTAAAGAAATAATCAAGAAATAAAAAAGTTCTGATGAAGAAAAATTCCTGATAGCCAGTTTTATAATAGTTATTAGGAAAAGAAATAGTGAAAAATGAGGTGGTAGATGATGGGTAAAAAAGCTTATACTAGAGAAGCCGCTAAAGAGTTAGGACTAACAGAATATCAACTTAGGAGAAGAGTGAGGGAACACAAAATACCTGTGTTAACATCTGGAAATAGATACGTTTTTGATATTGAACTTTGTGAAAAATTTTTGGAGAAGCAGGCACTAAAAAACACAGAACCACCAATCCAAAACGTTAAAAAATATGGTGTGCTTAGAAAAATTGAAGGATAGTGGAATATCTGGACTAAAAAGCAGGTGGTGAGGTGCCAAAGAAAAAACAAAATTTTCAAAGCTTTCAAAGTAGTAAAGGCGGTAGGTTTATGCCAATCTATTTTGATATGGTAGATTCTAAGGCGTGGAGTGAATTAAAAAGCAATGATATTAAAGTTTATTTATATATGCTTAGAAAATATACAGCTAAATATGATAAGCATATATTAATTAGCTCTAATAAAGACAATATAAGTGTTCCTAAAGATGAATACTTAGGTAAACATAAAAAGCAATCATGGAGTATAAAAATGAATCAGACTACATTTATGAATTGTATAGACCATTTAATTGATTTAGGATTTATCAAAGTTGTAAGAGATGGGTATGCTTCAAGAGAATGTAACATATACGGTTTTTCTGATATGTGGAAAAAATATGGGACTAAAGACTTTTATATTAAAAATGATTGGAAAAGAGCAGCGCGGAGATCATATTAAATATTTGAAGTATACGAAACTACATACTTGAAGTATACAAAAATGTATACTTCAACACCTATAAAATGGTAATAGCTAATTTTCAAGTATACGAAAATGTATACTGTAATTATTGATATGAAATAGCATGAGCGCTGATAATTTAAAGGGTATAGCAGATGATTTATGATATGTGTTAAATAATGGGTGAAGTATACAAAAGTGCATACCCTTTATATATATACCACATACTTATTTAAAAAAAGATACCTGTAAAAATAGAAATAAATTTTATTATGTAAAGGAGAAATGCTTAATGGAAGATTTTAGTTCTTTAATAGACTCTCTATCTTCAGAAATGTTTCAAGCAAGAAAAGTTATTTGTGATGCTCAAGGATCTTTAGAAGTTGCTAAAAAATATTGGAAAGAATTTAAATCTGTGTTAAATACATTACCAAATGATTTAAAGCAGATTATAGATAGGCTTCTTATGATAGATTTTAGAGATATCAAAATTGTAACCAAACATATAGACAAAGTTACATATATGCTTAACACACTAAGACCTGGTGATACAGTTAAAATTAAAAGACTCCAGGATATGTCTATTGAGACTCAAAAGTTATGCTTTAAAATTGTAATTGTTTCTAAAATGGCTCTAACAGCAGTAAGAGAGTTTGAACTTATTTTGAATAAAGAATTAATTATAAGACGCGAGAAGGAAAATAGAAAGTGAATGCAGTTATTGGGAAGAAGGGATGAGAGAAAAGTGAAAAAATCTGCGTCAAAAAAATTTATAATTAATGTTTAGGAGAGGATGAAATGCAGGTACGAGTTGTAGGTGGAAACTTGGAAAAAGCAAGGGATACACTGACAAAATGTTGTTTTGATATTATTATGGAAGATTTGAGAACAGGGGGAAAACTAGTGAAAAAATTAGAAATGCTTGCTCAAAACGAAATAGAAGTACTTAACAAATTAAAAGAGAGGAATTTAAAACAAATTAAGATAATCAAGGAAAGTAATAACCGCTCAGAGTATATAAAAGGGTATACGGATGCTTTGAAGGAGCTAAATAAGAGGTTAGAAGAGGAATTAAAAGAATTAGAGGCGTGATGTATTTAGAACTTGTAAATATTCACACTTAGTATACAGATATATGGGAAAATATGGATGGGAATTTATAAATTATCAGAACCATGAGGAGATAATAATGGAAAATTTTAAATATTCAATAAATGATATATCATCTGAAGTATTTTATATGGAAAGAGCTAATTCTGGGTTGAAAGAAATATTAGAAAAAATTATGAAATTTTGGAATAAATTTAAATATAAATTCAATCAGGTAGTGATATTTAATGATTTGTATAAAGTCATAGATGATATTCTTAAAATTGTTTTTAAAGATTTTGAAGTTGAGAATAGGAACATAAATAAGCTTAAATATATGATTAATACTTCAAAATTTGATGATAAAATTCAAATTGAAGAAATAATGAACATACGACATGAAACACAAGCATTATTTGTTACTGTTTCTACTGCATTAGATGCATGTTCTACAATAATAAAAAAACTTGATTCTGCTATAGACGCAGGCTCGTATAATCAAATATTGAAATAGAAAGTAAAAATAGTTGGTAAAACATAAGAGCTTTCACCTGCTAAATAAATATAAAATTAAAAAACTTTAAATTTGGGAGGATGGGATTATGAATAATAAAATAGAAAATTTAATTGACAATGCTATAAAATCAGAATTTGAGGATTTAGAATTTAAAAGCCAGGATTCTACAGAGCTTGAGAATGAAAATATATATAAGGAATTGATTGAAGAACAAAATTTTATCTTGAAAAATTTATCTTCATTGGTTCCAAAAGAAATATATAAACTGATAAAAAAATTTGATGATATATCGTTGAGTTTGTCTAGGATTCAAGCACAGTATTTTTATAAAAGAGGAGTAATATCAGGGCTTACAAATCTTAGATATTTAGGAGAGGTTACACCAGAGACAATAGCTTTGAAAGAAGAAATATATAAATAGGCCTGGTTGTGGTTACTATGTAAATTTCTATAGTAACCACATTTATATTAGGTGGTGAGAATGATTGTACTGTGTAATACAAAAAGTTTTTAATAAGAAGTGTAATTCACCTGGAGAACCAAAAAAAATTGAGGTAACAGAGTGTAACTGGGGTATGGGAGATAATAAACCTAATATACATTATGGTTATAAATGTACTGGACATTTTGCTAGAACTCACAGGGAAGCATTTAAGATAAGTATTCATAAAAGCTATAGGGAAAATGGCAAAGTTAAGAAAAAACAATGGGTATTATGTACCATGGGATATTATGATTTACTCGATTGGTCTTTATATGACTGTGCTGGTGGTAAAATAGATAAGGTTTCAGAAGAGACGGGAGTAAGTGCTGATGATATATATGACACAGTATATAAGAAATTAGATCCTATAATTTCAAAGATTACTGAAGAGTATGAGCAGACAGAAGAATATAAAACCAAAGTAAAAAACAATAAAATATTGTCAAGGTACTTTACAATTAAAGGAAAGTTTGAAGCGAAATACGGTCAGGATACTTACGATTATTGTTATGATGTGTTTGGAGTTCTGAGAAATAGAGAGTATTTAGGAGAACTTCAGGCGGCTTATGAAGCAAAACAGAAATCCTATGAATATTACAGTAGTTATTATGATGATTTTAAAAGTAACTACAGAAGTAATAATGATAGTAGTTACTTTAATATTGGACATAGTACCTACACAAAAGACGAAAAAGCTAAGCTTAAAAAAATATATAAAGTATTGGCATTGAAGTTCCATCCGGATATGAATAGCGGTGATGCTGATATGATGAAATTTGTAAATAAATTAAAAGAAGATTGGGGAATATAAGTTATTTTTAAAGGTTATAGAAACCTTGGTATAACTGATATTGACATGACGTTAACAAAAGTAAATACTAATGTATTTATTCTAACTATCTAAATAAAAGGAGCGATATAAATGCAGAAATTAAGTCCTATATACTCCCTTATCAGATCAAATGGGAGTATTGTAATAAATAAAAATTTATGTCATGCGATAGGTTTGAACGAAACTATAATCTATTCGGAACTACTATCCCGATATAACTATTTTAATGAAAGAAACAAGCTTGATGAAGACGGATTCTTTTTTAGCACTGTAAATGATTTGCAGAGAGCAACTTGTATAGGAGAAAAACCACAAAAAAAGGCTATTAATAATTTAAATAAGTTTGGGTTAATTGAATACAAGATAAAAGGAATGCCGCCTAAAAGGTATTTTAAAATAGAGAATAATATTGATCATATAGCTCATTTATTGGAAATTGGAGAATTTAAGATAAATGAGCTAAAAGAAAAGCAAGCTGAAACTGTTGAAAAATCTAGAAACCGCCTTTTGGGCGGAATTAATTCCGACGAATCAACCGATTTAATTCCGCCATATGGGGTGGTAAATAATACTAAAAATAATACTAAATATAATAGGGTTCATTGTCATGAGCTTAATTTTGAAGAATTTAAGAATATATTAATAAAAAAAGGAACTCCTATTGATATGGATGTAGTAAATAGTATGCAGTACTTCACCAATTGTAGAAATAAATTATTTGATGAAATAAAGTATAACTATGATATATGGAACAAATTATTTAATGAATGGCTAGATGTAGAAGTAAATGGGCATATACAAGCTGTTAGTTATGAAGATAGTAAAGTTATGATAGATAAGTTCTTTCATACAGAATTCCAGGGAAATGAAAAAGGAATATGTGATTATTCACCAGAGTTTTATTGCAGCGGAAAAATAAAAAAAATTAAATTCTATGATGCAGAATTGTTATAGTAAATACATATATAAACAATTAATAGTGAGAATTTTAAATATATGAATGATCCGATAGAAGTTGTAATTGATAGTATTGCTATTTTGGTAGGAGATTATGAGGTAAGTAGAAAGTATGCAGCTAAATTATTACTTAAAGCATTATTGAAGAATGAATTTTTTAAAGATATATTGAAAGGGCTAAAAGACTTAGAGAAAGTTATAAATTTTAAATTAAAGTAAAATTAGTTGGAGGTGAGCCTGTTGAAGTTTAAAATAAACTTTTAGGGCAATATTATAAAAGAAATAAAATATTTAAATATCTAAATCGATATTGCAGATAGGTGATGAAGTATTCGTATTTCTTCATTCACAAAGGTTCAATACCTACAAGGGTAGGTTAAAGTCCTAGCTCCATCGCATTCGTCATTTAGTACGAATGGGAGTTCACCACTTGCACCGCCAGAATATGTGAACTTACTAAAAATGGAAAGTACTATATTTGTTGGACAGAAAAGGAGTAGCTGAAAAACTTGAACTTATAAGTTCCACAGATGTGGAACTAGCATATAAAGCTGAAATAAACTTTATTTTAGATGAAATTGAAAACATAGATAACAGAAGAATATATTAACTGGAAAGATAATAGAGGTGGTGTTGATAAATTAGAAGGAATAATTCCTGCAAACGCAGGAAACATTTCAAAAGAACATTTACTGGGAATTAGAATACAGTATTTACATGGATAGCATGAAAATGAAACTGCATGGAGCAAACGCCCCGCGGGAAGGTCGAAGTTGACACTCCTTATTTATCACTAAATGTGATTGTATATTTTTTATTTGTCTATCTGACTGATTAAAGGATATTATTGTCAAGTACAAAGAATGAAATTTTAGAATGTGAGCAAATGGAAATTGAAGTAAATATAATAAAAGTATAAGAATTTTTAATATACATAGAAAAGAGGAATTAACATTGAAAAATAATATAGAATCCAACAATAATGAAAATAGTATATTTAAGACTGATAATTTTAAATATCTGAATCAAGAACAAGATCCAGTTGAAATACTTATAGACTGTACCGCTGTGTTACTTGGAGATTACGTAGTGTATAGAAAACACGCAGCAAAATTAGTACTTCAGACTTTGTTAAAAGATGAATTTTTAAAACAGTTTCTAGAAGATATTGAAGAATATAATATAGAGAAGGGAGCTTATAAAGCTTAGGTTATATTAAAATTTACAGGAGGTGGGTCTATTGAAATCCAAGTGGAATGATATAAGGGATAAATTAATATTAATACAAGGATGAGCAAGAGATGGGCTCACAGATGAGCAAATTGCTAATAATTTAGGGATAGGTACAGTACATTATATAGATGGAAAAATGAGCATAGAGAGTTACGGGAGGCCCTAAAAAAAGGCAAGGAGGTAGCTGATAGAGAAGTTGAAAATGCTCTATATAAATCAGCACTTGGATTTAAATATAAAGAACAGGTAGTAACCAATAAAGGTAATGTTGTTGAAGTGGAGAAATATGAAAAGCCGAATACTACAGCTGCTATATTTTGGTTGAAAAATCGTAAGCCAGGACAATGGAGAGATAAGCAGGAAATAGAGCATAATTGTGATGTTGGGGTAAAGATTATAGATGATATCCCTTCTGATGAATAAATATAAGATTTACAATAGTATAAATAAATTGGGGCGCTTGATTATTTGAGCGCCTTTTTATATGAAAGAAAATGAATTTAATAAATTTGTGGAGACGTCAACCATAATGCAACTATTTTTATTTTGAATTAGAATATATACAAAACATTGGTTGTGAGAGGTGAAGATATGAATGACATAAAAAATAAAATAAGATTGGCATATGAGCGGGGAGAAGGTACATTTCAACATCTGTCAGATAAATATAATGTAAAACTGGGTACAATAAAAAGCTGGTCTAAAAAAGATAAAGACAGCGGCAACCAATGGATTAAACCATCAACCAGAGCAAAAAACCAAAATAAAAAAGTTGAAATTAAGAAAGGTGAGATATCTTGGATAGATATAGAGAATGAGTATGTAACGGATATAAGGAGGAACCCTTGTAGTCTGGAGGATTTAAGTAAGAAGTATAATATACCGCTGCAATCTGTTAAAAATTATTCGGCATCTCATAAATGGAGTGGAAAAAGAACAGAGTATAAACGTGACTTAAACCAAAAAATAAGGGAAAAATCAGAAGAACTTGTAATAATGGATGCTGCAAAGGCGGTAGCCAAACATTTTAAAATATCTGACATTATTCTAGATGAAATAGAAAAAGCTTTAGGTTCACCTGATGAATTATACAAAATTGTAGAAAAATTAAAAACAGGATATGGCCCCGGGAAATTTAGTGAAGAAATAGTAACACAGACTATGGATTCAATTAATGATGGAAAGGTATTAAATCTAGTTAATGCATTAGATAAAATACAGAAAATGCAAAGACAAACACTTGGAGTTATAGATGCTGATACTAAAGAGAAACTTGATATTGAGCATAGAAAGATGGAGCTTGCTGAAAAACAGTCAGCTGAGATAGATGATGATATCGAATATAGTGTAGAAGACGGTGAAGATGAAAACTCTATAGATGACTAACTTTAGAAAGAATAATTAACAGAGAATCTGAAACAATTACGGACACGAATGTGTCCGAATAAAATTATAAATTTTACAAGGAGGATGTTATTTTTGGTGGCGCAGTATTATAAGGAAAAATTATATGAATTTAATATAAATAGAGAGTGTAAAGCTATCTATATGGGATGTGATAAATTTGTAGAAGCAATAAATGATAAAAATTTAAGTTCAGCAAGGATGTTTCTTGAGATGATAATAAATAGCTGTAAATATATTAGGACTACTAAACCACCTGTTAAATATAAAGAAATACATAAACAAATGAAAAAAGTATGCAATAATTTAATGAAATTATATCGGGATATTTTTTCGATTTTTATTGATAGAGTATGGACTAAAGAATATGAAGATAAATTGTATCGAGATGGTGAATTACTAAAATCACAATTAAATCAATTAGAAATTAGCAGTAACTGACCATATTAAGTCAAAATGGATACATAAGATGCCCACTTTTATACTATTTATTAATGTTAAGTTTTTGTTTAAGGGCAACTTGAATAACTTGAGAAAAGTTTATATTATTCTCCTCTGCCATAGTTTTCAGCCACTGAGGCATAGTTACAGTGGTTTTTACTGAGGTGTTTTGGATAGCCTCTCGATATAAAGGCATATACACATCAACCAGCAGAGGTATATCGTTCTCGTCTAGTTTAAGCTTATTTATAGGGCTGGGATCGGGAATTTCAATGTTATCCTCTTCCATGCCAAATAGGTGCAATGCTAACACTTCTTTGGCGTTTTTAATTGCATTTTCCATAGTATCTGCATCAGATACACAGCCTGGCAAATCAGGGAAAGTAATCCCTATATTGTCTTTATATTGAGTTAGTATAGATGGATAGACATAAATATCTTTTTTCATAAAAGTTAACCTCCTTATATACTGAATTTTCAAAGTAAATAGGGAATGATTATAAATTTGATTTTTATACAATCCATAATTATTCCCTTTATTTTTCAGGACAAATTTTTATTTATTTAAAATAAGAGTAGCTCGTTGCAATTTTAAATATTGACCGTTTTGTATTGAAACGTATTTATTACCACTAAAGTTATCATTTGATATTACTCCATCTAACGTATGTCTACTATTAGTAGTTATTTCAACATATCCATCACCGGGAGAATTTATTTTATACTCTCCAGCCGATATATCAACTCCAGCCTTATACATACCATCTGGTAAGGTACCGCTTGAAGTATCAACTTTTGGAGCTTTATCTAAAGGATAGGCTTTTGCATTTCTAATGGTTAAATATTCTCCACTGTTTACAGTGACATAAGTTCTATTTGCTATATTCTCATTTCCTATTATACTATCTAAATTTCCTGTACTATCTTTAGTAATTGCCATGTATGCTGAACCAGTGTCGTCGTTTGCAATTATTACATATTCACCAGTAACTAAATCACTACCAATTTTATACATTCCTTCTTCTATAGATCCATCATCTTCAGGTATGTCTTCGTTAGTGTCAACTTGAGTAGTATTACTGTTTTCGTTTGTACCTGTATCATTTGAATAGTTTTTATCAACGGTATTTGTTTTGGAAGCATCTTTTGTTGATTTTGAATCTTGGGATTGTGCAGGTTTTGTATTTGTTGCAGTATTATTTTTATCATTAATACCAGTTATGATGAAAGCTACTGCTAGTATAATGACTACAGCTGTGATCATGCATATGTTAAATTTCCTTTCCCTTTGGACATTAAAAGGCTTAACATTATTTGAATAAACCAAAGACATTAAATTACTATAGTTTTTTTCTGATAATAAACCTCCTGCAAATAGTAATTCTATTTCGTTATTTTTGTATCGTATTGCAATTGTAATTGATTTATTTATTCCAGTATCTTGATGATGATGTTTTATGCTTAAGATATCATCTATATTAATTCTAAATTTTTCTTTTAATAAATTTCGCTCTAAAAAAATGAGTTGATTGTCATATCTAGTAATTAAGGCAGCGAAACTTTTAGGGCATTCAGGATAGCCACCATCATAAGATAAGTATACTTTATTTATGCCATTATTAATCTCTTTATTTGTACTCTTTTTATTAATATTTTTGCTAGTATCTTCTATATTATATTTTTTTAGAACAGGTGAAAATTTATTATATAATTTGCTCCAATGAACTATTATATATGGGAGTAAAACGAAAAAAATACTCATTCTTATAAATTCAGATGCAAAACTTAACCCAGAATATTTATTTCCTACAGTTCCACAAATAATTAGGAAATAAAATAAATAAGCAACAGATGTTATTATTCTAGGTACCATATTATATCTTTTGTTCTTCCACATTAAAAGTATTCCAATTGGCGGAAACACGGCAAACATAATCCACATAAACCCATCTTTATTATATAATTTTTTCCCCAATATAATCTCCCCCGTTAATTATTTGTTCATAATTATATTTTTATTATACCACCTTTTACCTTAAATTCTACATTTAAGCAGCTTTTTTTTGTTGTAATAAAATGTAAACGGAGGAGGTGTAAAAATGGCTCAAACATTACAAAATTTAGTTTATGAAATTGGATATGTAGTAGATAATAGCGGGCTTAGGGGCTCTATGCAATTGATAGGTAATTTGGAATCATCTTTGAATAATTTTGTAAAGGATATTAATTCTACATCGAAAGTTACAAATAATTTAAACACAAATAAATTAGCAGATTCATTGAAAAAAGCCACGGAAAATTCCAGTGGGTTAAATTCATCGACGGAAAGGTTGGAAAGACTTACTAAACTAGTTAACGATTATGCAGATGAATATAATTCCAAAATTGATAAAAGCTCACAGCTAGCACAAGAATTAGGCAGTAGAACAATGCCTATAAGCTCATCAATAAAGCAGATGCAAGCTGAACAGCAAAAATTAAATGATGAGATATTTAAAACTAATTCCGAAGAAGAACAGACGGCCACTACAATGGGTAAAGTAGTCGATGGTATAAAAAAAAGCACTGCTAGTGCAGGCGAATTAAGCTCTAGTATGCGTTCTGTACGTAGTATATCAGGTGGAATTTCTAATATACTTGGTGCGTTTGGCTTTATGGGAATTGGATATGAGGCTGTAAGGGGTGTGCAAGCTGCAATAAAGTCATTTATAGATTTTCAGCAGCAAATGGCAAGAGTACATGCAACTTTAGGAGAAATATCTAATAATGATTTAGCAAAGCTATCCAGTCAAGCTATACAAATCAGTAATACGTGGGGGATATCGTCACAAGAAATTGGAGCAGGTATGGAGAGTCTTGCTTCACACGGTTTTAATTTGAAACAGGTTATGTCTTCTATCGAACCTGCAACACTTCTTGCTGTATCTGGAAATATAAAAATGGAAGATGCAACACTTGATGTATCCTCTGCAATTAGAAACTTCAACTTAGATGTATCTAAAGCATCTCATGTAACAGATGTATATGCAAAGGCAGCTATGGACACAGCAGCGGCAATGCCGGATATGGCAACCGCAATGAGTTATATAGCTCCAGTAGCAAGTCAAGCTGGATGGTCAATAGAAAATACTGCAGCGGCTATTGGCGAACTTGGCAATAAAGGTATACTTGGTAGCAAAGCGGGTATGGGATTACTTGAGATGTATACTAGATTAGTCAAACCAACTAAAAATGCAGCTAGTGTAATGAAAGAACTAGGTTTTAGCGCTATAGATCCAACTACTCATAAAATGAAAGATATTGGTAATATAATAGGGGATTTAAGTACATCTTTACATGGATTGAATCCTGCAGTTAAAAATACAGTTCTTTCTGTAATTTTTGGTCAGGAAGCCTTACCTAAAGTAACTGCACTTCTTGGTGCAGGGAAAAAAGCTATAGATGATGAGACAGAAAGTCTAAAACACAGTAATAATGCTGCTAGAGACTATGCGAATACAGTAAATGATACACTTGCTGGTTCTTTAAGATTATTAAAGTCCAATATACAAAATGCTTTTATTACAAGTGAGGGAGATACAGAATTAGGGAAAGCTCTCAAATCTGTTGTAGATGGAATTAACAATAATATGCCTGCTATTAAAAACAACATTCAGTGGGTTTTAGCAGAAACAGTAAAAGTAGGAAGTACAATAAAAAGAAACTGGGGAGGAATTTCATCAATTGTTTTGGGAGTTGCGACTGCTTTTTTAGCTTTAAAAGGTGCAATGGCTATAGAAGGAGCGGTAAAAACATTAGGAGGATTAAGAAAGGCGCTCCCTACAGTTGGTATGGCTGGAGGTATTGGACTCATAGCAACTGGTTTTTGGGAAATAAAGCAGGGGAACACAGGTTTGGGGGATTTACTGATATCAACTGGAGCAGGTCTCACAGCTGCAAGTGCAGGATTAGGACTAATTGGTGGTGCTGGCATAGGGTTGATAGCTTATGGTTTCTTACAAATTAAAAAAGGAAACACGGGATTAGGAGCTTTACTTATAGGAACAGGTGCAGGATTAACAGCCATTAGTGTAATTGGTAAAAAAGGTGCTCTTTTTAGCGGAGCAATAGGCGTATTGGCAGCGGGATTTGTGGAGATGAAGCAAGGAAATACGGGGCTAGGCGCTATACTTATAGGAACAGCAGCAGGAATCGGGGCAATAGGCTTATCAATGAAATTAGCTTTAGGACCTGTGGGCATTGTAGTAGGAGTAGTAATAGGAGCATTAGTAGCAGGAGCGTCATATTTAATTGCAAAATACGGGAGTTTAGGTAAAGCTTGGGGTGCTATTTGGGGAGGAATAAAGCAAGCAGCTACAGACGCTACAAACTGGGTTATTGGGAAATTGAACGATGCCATAGCAGCTATAAATAACGTAATTCTAATAGCTGATAAAATTCCAGGAGTAAAGATAAATACTATAAAAGCTATACAGTATGTAGGTGATAAAGGCAAGAAAACTAATAGTAAAAATTATGATAAATCATCTGTACCTGCAGCCGCTGGAGGAATGGAGAATAGCCCAGGCGGTGCAACTCTTGTAGGAGAAATGGGACCTGAGCTTGTTAATTTACCTAAAGGTGCAAATGTGATAACCGCATCTGAAACAGCTAAAATGCTAAACTCAAATAACAGAACTATGGGGAGCAGTGTTATATCTAGCCAAAGTAACCTTAATTCTTCTACAAAAAAATTGCTTGCAGAAAATAAATCCATAATTTTGCAATATGTAAATCAACATATATTATATGGTCAGAACGCTGTAAAGAATTTCTCTTCTGCTTTATTAAATAAAGAACCACTGGCAACAACAGCGACAACAAAAGTATCTCAAGACAATAAAAACATAATGAATAATCTTTCTTTATCTGGTAATACATATGGTTCTGGAATGATAAATAACATGACACAAGGCGTAAAAGCTAGTCAGTCTAATTTAACTACTACAGTGCAGACACTTACAAATAAAGTTGTAGATACATTCAGAAACGGTTTTGGAATACATTCTCCATCAACAGTTATGTATGGTATGGGAACAAATCTCATACAAGGTCTTGTAAATGGTATGACTTCTAAGGATATGAATGCTTTTATTCAAAATTGGATCGGAAGCATAACAAATTCAGCTGGTGGAGCAGTAAGCGGTAATCTTGTAGGATGGCTAACAGCAGCTATGGCCATAACGGGTACACCTATGAGTTATTTGCCACTTTTGGAGAATATAGCAATGCATGAATCTGGTGGGAATCCACTTGCAATAAATCTTTGGGATTCCAACGCAATGGCAGGACACCCGTCTAAAGGACTTATGCAGATGATAGATAGCAGTTTTAGCAGATATGCTATACCGGGATTAGGAGATATTTATAATCCTATTGCTAATGCAGCAGCTTCAATTCGATATATGCTTGGGACATATGGGAGCATAGCTAATGTACCTGGAATTGTATCACAGCTACGAGGAAGTAGCTATGTTGGTTACGCAGGTGGTACTGACAATGCTACACCGGGTCCGCATCTTGTAGGTGAAAAAGGTCCTGAAATAGTAAATATTCCAGGTGGTAGTCAAGTAATACCTAATAATAAAATTAATGATGAAGTAAATAAGGTGAGAATGCCTTATCATGCAATTCACAATGCAAAAGTTGAAAATAATATTACATTCCGAATAAATATAAATGGAAGCGGAAAAAACGCTAAAGATATAGCAAAAGAAGTAGATAGAACTTTACGAAAAAAATTTGGAGAATATTTTGATGATAAAATGTCTACTATTGGAATTCAAATGGGATTTGGAAAAATATAATATAGGATATTTTTGAAGAGTTCTGACAATATCTCTGCTTAGGGTTATATATGTGTAAAATACACATATATAAAGTTATTTAAAGAATAGAGGATTCGTGAAATACGAATTCTTTTATTCTTATAAAAATTAGCAGGAATATAGATTATATGGATCTAGTATTGTTTAAAAAATAAGTCATATAATGACGAACAAAAATTAAAGGATTTTATCTAATAGTATAGAAATTTATAAAAATATAATATATATTCAAGTTTGTAATTTGAGCACATAATTGGTTATAATATAGGGGGATGATTAAGCATGGAACTTGAGGATTTACTTGTAATGGAGGTTCCAAAGAAACAATTGGTTCAGGTTTGCAATAATTATGATTTAAAATCGACTGGCAATTCTTTAGGTGATTATGCAAAAGTTATAGTAGAGAATTCTAGCTCAAGACGAGAAGGAGAGATTCTGTTAGATGAATTCAGATATGCAGGTAAAACTGCTGTAAGAGTATATAAGCCTATTAATTTGAACTTAGATGTGTTAAAAGATATAGAAAGTTTTAAAAATTTTTTACAGAATAAATATGGAAATAATTTATTTTTAAATGGTATTAAGGTTGAAATAGATCATGATCCAAAACTTTTTAAAGTTGCTGAGGGTGAAAATAAATTATTTTTATCATTTATATATTTAGGAACAGAAAGAAGAATATTTAAAAATTATGAAATAGTAAAAGAAAGCCCACAAATTGTAGATTATTTGGTACTTCATTTTGAACCGTTATTGTTAGAAATGCGAGTGGCTTTAAATAAAGATTCTATGTTTAAGGAATCATTTTTAAAGAGCATCGGGGTTAATGATAAAATAGATTGGTTTAATTTATGTTCATTAAGTAAATCAGAAGCATATATATTGCATGATACATTAAGAGGAGGACTTACTGGTGCAAAACATAAAATGATGGAAGGAATATATGATACTGTAGAAGTTAAAGCAAAGCCTAATGTTGATCTTTCAGAAGAGGATGAATACCAAGATAAATATAATGATTTACCATATAGAACTTTAACATTTCAATTTCCATTTACATATGATAATGGACTTGAAGATGGAGTAACTATAAAAATTACTAATACTGATAATTCAGTTAATAATGGGATTATATTTATGTCTGTTGTTTCTGAAGCAGTAATAGAGTATGTTATATCTACTATATTTACTATAAAAGCAAATACTTTTTCAGAAGTAGCAGCAGCAACCCAGCAGGCTACGAAATTATAAAGGTGTTTTTATAAAATTTGTAAGGAGGAGAAAAGATGAAGACATATGAGATATATGGTTTATTAGAAAATATGGCTATTGAAAATAGACGAAATTTTTCTCCACTTTACGTTTGTAAAAGATTAAAAACGCGTGATATAAAAGAAGTTACTTATTCTCTAATCAATGATTTTAAAGATATTTTAAAGATTAATTATGAAGTAGAATGTCCAAATGGGGATTCTGATTTTATTGTTGATGACATTTCACAAATTAAAGATGAGATGAGAATTTGTCATCATTGTGGAGAGAAGTATATTCCTGATCCGAAAAATATTTGGCTAACATTTAATTTTAAAGATGATTTTAAAGATTATGTAAAAAAAAAGAAATCAGGGCTAATGAAAGCATTGATTGTATAAATAGTGTAAATAAAGAAGTAGTAAAAAATTATGCTTGTGAAAGATCAAGTTTGTATGATTTATTTGGAGAAGAAAATTTGATAAGATGCAAGGAGGTATTTATTAGCGGTATGTCTATCAATTTTAATGGCAATATAAATGGAGACGTTATAGGTTCAGTTAAAGGGGATGTTAACAAAAATTATAACATGATACATAAAATAGATGATTCATTAATAGATTTAATATATAAAATGGAACAAAATAATGATACTAAAGATCAAGCTAAAATTCTTAGTAGTTATATTAAAGAATATAATAATTCGGAGACACAAGATAAAAAGAAATTGTCAGATAAAATTTTAGATGCTTCAAATAAACTGGTTACAATTAGTAAAAATTATAATGTATTATATCCAATAGCAATACAAATATTTGATTCATTAAAGCATCTAATTTAATTAAAAATTACATAATATATATCAAATAAGATTTTATCTCTTATGACTAACATAATCTTCAAGTATGGACAGGCACATACTAAAAAATGAAATGGCTATATGCCAGAGATTGAGAAATATTTAGCATTAATTATCTTTGATACAGAAGGATTTAGCAAAATGCAAGGCCATTTTTTATTTATCTAACCTACAATTGGGAAAAAGGAATAACCAAAAATGGAGAGTCATGAGGAATGAGCAAAGGAGTGTACTTATAGAGCACTCCTTTTTTCTTGCAATAAAATTTATATTTAACTAGGTGAAAAATTAGAAAACATCACATAACTTATATGAAATAAATAAAAATGTCTTTAAGAACATATTGTATTGCTATTTATGGCAACAAAATTTTACTTAATATCTAAAAAATGATTTTATATTTGAAGTTTAGTGTAATAAAAAATGTTGGAGTAAACCGGAATAAATCTAAAATAATGCATAAATAATAAAAAATCATTGTTACAGTAATGGGGTGGACCTGCATTTACAAGCTGGTTGCAGGAGATATAATTGCTGATTATATACACAATATAAATAATTCGTATAAAATGCAGACTGACTGAATTTCACTATTTGTAAAGAGTTGCAAATTTGCGACAACTTTGTTTAACACTATATCTTTTACTATTAATTTGAAAGTGACTATTTTAAGTCTGTGACTCATCATATAGAAAATAATATATGGCGAGGATAAAGGGGTATGGGCTTTACACGGCATATTTAAATACTTAATTGGAGGTGTTTTTAATATAATGGCTAGTTTAAAGATGCAGATACTTAAACGAATAGATACATTAAAGATGTTCGGACAATCCAAGCACAAGGCAAAGAAACAGGAAGGACAAGTTGATAAAATGCTGGGAATACAAAATAATCCGCTGCGTGTATATGGTATTTACAGCAAAACTACATGTGATACCTATAAAAAATATTGTTTAGATTTTGCTACATGGGAGAGACAAAGACATCCAGAGAAAGAATTTAAAATATTAAATAATATACCCTATGATCATATTGGCGAATGGTTATGTGAAGGAATTTCAAAAGGTGAGAGCGGCTATACTACAAGACTTAAAGGCGCCGCTCTTGCAAAATTATTTCAGTGCAATATAAATGCTTTTGGAGTTAAAATGCCAAGCAAAAAAGGAGACAGGCTTAAGATTAAAAAAAGTAGAAATAATGTAGAATTCGATAAGCATTTTTCTGTAGAAAATAATAAGGATATTATAAATTTCTGTAGAGTTACTGGTTTAAGAAGAAGCGAATTACGGCAATTAAGCCCTGGACAAATAAAATTGAATAGTAAAGGTGAAGTAATAATTGACTTGAAGTCTAAAAAGTCTTATAGAATAACTACCAAGGGTGGTAGAGGTAGAATCGTTCATCCAATAAAAGAAGGGTGGAATATTGTTTTAGAATCTAAAAATAGAGCTGAAGAATTAGGGCAAACTCTAGTATTTTTAAAAGTACATTCCGCTATGGATGTACACAGCTATAGGAGAGAATTTGCTTTAAATAAATATAAGGAGGTCATTAAAGAACTTAAAAATCATGGTAAAGATATAAAATTAGATTATATATGTAGAGATGGTTCCGGAAGAAGATATAATAAAGAGGCTCTTAGAATAACGTCTGAAAATCTTGGACATTCAAGACTGGACGTTGTAGTTAAAAACTATTTATAAAGTATTTAATTTAGAATTTTATTGGAGACTATTTGGAGACTACTCATATAAAATAGTCTCCAAATTTACGATAAAATACAACAGGAAAGATTATATAAATGGCTTTATACAAAGGATTATAACATTATAATGCATACAAGAAAAAGCAGTGATACACATTCGTAATCAGTAGGTCACAGGTTCGACTCCTGCTGGGAGCACCAGTTAAATCAACGGTTTTGTCCCATCTATTTACTATAGTAAAATTTAGTAAATGGCTGGGGCTTTTTTATGTGTATAGAAATGAATAATAAAATAAGTTCTTAAAAATTAAGAAAGGGTATATAGCTATTTGTTAATAATATCATAAAAGACTTCACACTCTTGACTCTCTACTCAAATATAAAAAAATATAACTGAAAATCAAAATTCCCAGTTATATAAAACTAAATCAAATCTATTTTACATAAATCTGTCTATATTCTCCATTTATCCCCCAAGTCCTATTCCTCAATTCTTGTAATTGCTTTTGCTAAGGATTTTTTATGGTCCAAATTACCTTGTCTAGCTATCATTATTCTCTGTGCCTGAGGTGAACCTGCCCCGTGCATGGATTCAGTCCTATAGCTTACTGCAGC
>NZ_FXYI02000042.1:0-22702 GCF_900184915.1 Clostridium sp. HV4-5-A1G
ATATATAAATTCTAATATTAATTTCTAAAGAAACACTTATTGAACTGATTAAGATTTAATTAAAATTTGATATTTGAAATATAGCCCCATCCTTTTGAGATGAGACCTTTCACTATTTTAACATTATTTTTAATAAGTCCGCTTCCTGCCGCTGAATCCAGTACATTTAATGTCTGCCTATACCTCAAAAAAGGCAGATCTCTGCTTTTTATATAATTAACTGCTTGTACTTTTTATGATTTGATTTATGTATTTATCTAATTTTTGGCTTGCCTTTAATATTTCCCTATAATCCGCCCTTTCCTCAATCAATTTATGTAATCTCTCTCTTAAATCGTTTACCTTATCATCCATCACGTAAATTTCAAACCGCCTTTCTTATAAATAACAAATTAAAGTTTATAATTCAAAACACTTTTAAATTATAGCATAAAAATCCTCTATTGTAGACTATAGTATGCTGATAATTTGCAACATTTTTTTTAAAATTAAATTCAAGAGGTGGTTTATGTGACATTAGAAAATGCACTTGCTGTAACTTTAAAAAACCGCAGAATAAAATGTGGATTATCGCAGGAAGATCTTGCTCATAAATGTAATATTGATAGGACTTATATAAGCATGATAGAGTGTCAGAAACGAAATCCTACTTTAAATATCATTTTTAAAATCTGCAAAAGTTTAGATATAAAGGCCAGCGATTTTATTTTAAATATTGAGAAAGCAATGGAAGACAGCTAAAAAGCTAAAATTGTTTTCCGGCTAACTTAATTCACATTTATAAATAAATTGAATGGAGTTAAAAAATCCCATCCTTTTCAGATGGGGTTTTTGATATTACTTTAATTTTTTTTCATATTTTTCAACCATTTTTTTAACCATCTGACCACCTACTGAAAAATTATTTACTGCGTTAGGATCTCTGTTCTTTTCAGCAAGCTCCCTGGCCGCTTCTATTTTTAATCTCTCCATGCCAATTCTAGCTTCGGGAACCAATATCTTATTTCTTCTGGACATAAAATTATCATCTCCTCTACAATAGTTTGTACATTTCAATGAAATATATAATAGAAATTTACCCTAGTTCAACTTGTTTTTAGAATAAAATTTTAGGGCTTTTCCTATAAATTTTGATGCACCGCTTCCATATCTTTTATCTGTTGCTTTTATAAATTCAGGACTTGATAAATAAAAATCTGCCATATACCCAAAATAATTTTCTCCTTCATCTACTTTCAAAGCTTCATTTATTTGCCTGGTTTCATTTGCTATTTCAAAAACAATTTGTTGAATCTCTCTTGAAAAAGGATCTCTACTTAAATCAGATACAAGCTTTTTATATAATGTATCTATTTTAGGCAAATTATTTTCAGAATAAATTTTCAAAGCTTTTCCTATAAATTTAGACGCACCGCTTCCATATTTCTTATCAACTTCTTCTATCCATTTAGGAAATACCAAATAAATTTGCACCATACTGTGCCAGTAATAATCTCCCATATCAGCTTTAAAAACTTCATAATCCTTTTTAACTGTATTAGTTATTTCTTCAGCAATCCGTTGAATTTCCCACGAAGAAGGATCTTTACTTAAATCAGATACAAGTTTTTTATATAGTTCTTTTAATTTAGGATTCCCGTCATAAAGACAATCTTTCTTAAACTCATCAATCTGTTCTGCTTTAGTTAAAGCATCACTATTTAAATTTTTCTTTAAAGCTTCAGTGAATTTTTTTATACTTCCATACTGCTTTATAGCGTCTTTAGCAATTTCACTTTCCTTAGTTTTAACTTTTTCAATAAATTCATCAAATTTATCTATGCTTCCCCACTGCCTAATTACTTTAGTCTTATTTTCTGTTTTAAATTCTTCTAACACATTATAATATTCGGTCATATCAAATTCCTTAAAACTCATCGTGCTTTCTCCCTTCAACGTTTTATTTATAAGTCCAATTAATTCGTTTAATCTATTGCGTTTCAAAACAAGCAGTTTTTTCTGATTTTTTAGTGCCTCCATTTTATCAAAGCTTGGTTCTGTCATGATTTTTTTTACTTCCTTTAAAGGTAATTCAAGCTCCTTAAAAAATAAGATCTGCTGTAAAGCTTCAAGAGCCCTGTCATCATAAAGCCTGTAACCTGCCTCTGTAATTTTACTTGGTTTTAACAATCCTATCTCATCATAGTAATGCAGTGCGCGCACACTTATTCCCGTCAAATCTGAAACCTGTTTTACTGTTCTCATTTCCACACCTCAAAATCTGATTTTAGAACTATCACTATTGTCTAATACTCTGCCGGCTGTAATCTTTGTTGATATAAATAATCTCTACATATATATTGCACTATGACGCGGAGTCAGAGTCAATACTTTTTGAAAAAATTCAATTTTAAAAGGTTCTGACTTATTTTCAATATTTATTTGCATTATCAATCATATTGTAGTATAATAAAGTTTATATAACTTAATAAGGTTCTCTTATCAAGAGCGGTGGAGGGACTGGCCCTTTGAAACCCGACAACCGGCATCAATTTTTAGATGTATCGGTGTCAATTCCTGCAAAGTGAATTAAACTGTTTTAAGTCACTTTGAAAGATAAGAAAAATACTAATTCTATAACCTGCTATCAAAAGCTATTTTTCTTATAAAAGGAAAATAGCTTTTTTATATTACAAAATAAAAATTGGAGGTATGTCTGATGGGGATTTTAGTGGTAGGCGGAGACAGAATTGAAAAAATAAAAAACAAATTGAGGGAAAACGGATTTAATAAAATAGTACATGTTACGGGGAGAAAAAAAGGAGACAGAAAAATAAAAATTCCATCAAATACGGATATAGTTGTGGTTCTTATAGACTACATAGGGCATAATATGGCTGAAATAGTAAAACAACAATCAAAACGAAATAATATCACAGTAATGTTCTGCAAACATTCCTGGTCCAGCATAAACAAGAACATAAATACTTACATGAAAAAGACATCATAGCAATAACTATTCCGAAATATTTGTTTCTTTCACCATTTATCTATCTGGCCACAATCTACATTCTCTCCGTAAGCCACCATGGGGCCACTCCTGATAATAGACAAACTGACAACCTGATAGAGCAGAATTCCATCTGCTTCAGCAACACATATTTCCAGTACATTTCCAAAATAATCCTTAATCCAGCCTAATATTTCTCCTTTTTTCAAGGTATCTCCTGCCCTTTTTGTCGGATACCAGCATCCCGTGTGTGATGCATTTTTGTAAATTACATTTTCTACATCTACAGGTTTATAGATTTTCCCAGAGATCTTTCCCTCCAGAATTTTAAGATAACGCAGCACATTTCTAACATCTTCTTTTCCCAATTCCACTTCTTCTTTTGACCAGACACCTGTACATCCTCTCTCAATCAAAATACTCGGAATACCACAGGAGCCTGCATAATTATAGGAACCCCCGCTGCCATGTGGAGAACGTACCAAACAGGGAACATCCACCACCTCCGCCATGGCCTTTGATTTTTCAACAACTTCCGCTGCAGCTGCTCCCACATAATATACATAAGGCATTAACTCTTCATAATATGTACGCAGCCTATACATTATTTATCAAATAAGTGACAAGCCACTAAATGACTTTTTCCTATTACTTTTAATTCAGGCTTTTCTTTCAAACATACATCACTGCATCTTTCACACCTGGAGCTGAAACTGCATCCTGGAGGTAGACAATAAGGACTTGGCGGCTCACCTTTAATTATTTCTATTCTGCTGTTATCAGCTTTTTTAACAGACAGCACGGATGACAGCAGGGCTTTTGTATAAGGATGGCATGCACTTGAAATGAGTTTACAGCTGTCAATAATTTCAACAATTTTTCCAAGATACATAACCACAACCCTATGACTTATATTTTTTACCACTGCCAGATCATGACAGATAAAAATATAGGACAATTTTTCTTTCCTCTGCAGATCCTCGAGGAGAGAAAGAACCTGCTTTTGTACGGAAACATCCAGGGCTGAAGTGACTTCATCACATACTATAATTTCAGGTTTTAAGGATACCGCCCTTGCTATTGCCACTCTCTGCCGCTGTCCTCCGCTCAGCTGATGGGGATATCTATCTGCAAAATTTTCACTCATGCCAACTGCTTCAAGAAGCTCTGCCGCTTTTTTACGGGCACTGTGCTTATCTATGAGTTTAAAATTCAAAAGAGGCTCAGCTATAGTTTCCCGGACCTTCATCCGGGGATTGAAGGTTTCAGAGATATCTTGAAATATCATCTGAATTTTCCTCCTGTTCTGCCTCAATTTTTCTCCTCTTAAATTGGTAATATCCTGATTTCTGAAAATAATTTTTCCGGAAGTAGGTTCTTCAAGATGAACTATCATATCTGCCAGGGTGCTTTTACCGCAGCCGCTTTCTCCAACCAGACCCAGGCACTCCCCTTCATACAGCTTCAGGCTCACATCATTCACTGCAGTCAGTCTTCTTTTATCCTCCATTTCAAATTGTTTTGTAAGATTTTCAATCTCCAGTATAGGCTGCTTCTTTTCCTCCAAAATCACATCCCTCCAATTCAGGTACCGCCGATAATAATTCCATAGTATACCTGTTTCTGGGATTATTTATCACCTGATCCTTAGTTCCCCACTCCACCAGCCTTCCTTCCTTCATTACTCCTATTTTATCGCACATATAGGCTGCCACTCCCAGGTTATGGGTAACCAGCACTATGCTTGTATTAAAATTCTTTCTGAGTTCAGCCATCTGCTTCACAACCTGGGCCTGAACAGTTACATCCAAAGCGCTGGTAGGTTCATCCGCCAGAAGAAGTTCAGGTTTCATAACCATGGCCATGGCTATGGCAACCCTCTGTTTCATACCGCCGCTCAGCTGAAAGGGATATGAATTCATTACAGCAGCTGCATCTACCATGTCCATTTTTTTTATCATGAAACCAGCTTTATCAAAAGCCTCTTTTTTTGAAATATGAAAATGGCTCCTTATAGTTTCTACAAATTGATTCCCTACTTTTTTTACAGGAGTCAAAAATCCGCCTGAATCCTGAAATATCACTGCCATCCTGTTTCCCCGTATTTCTCTCCATTTTTTTTCAGAATAATTGAGAATATCTTCATTTTCAAAAATTATATTTCCCGAGGAAACAGCTGCTCCTGCAGGCAAAAGTCCAAGTACGGCCCTTATAATCGTGGATTTTCCGCTTCCGCTTTCGCCTACAATTCCAACTATTTCTTTATTTTTAACTGTCATGTTTACATTTTCAACTGCAGGTGCCTGTTCTCCGTATTTTATAGATATATTTTTTATATCCAGTACACTTTTAGCTATCATTTTATATCCACACTGCTGTTAAGCAGATAATAATCAACAGGATACATTGTCAGCCCGCTCACGTCACTTTTACTTACCAGATTGAGCATTGGCGTAACTAAAAATATATCGGAATTATCCTCCAGCAATTTTTTCTGTACATCTATGGCAATATCATTTCTTTTTTGAGTATCTTTTTCATTTTTTAGCTCATCAATAAGAGAATCCACTTCAGGATTACTGTATTTACCATAATTTTCACTTCCTCCAGTCTTGAAATACAATTCCAGAAAAGACTGCGGATCTCCCGATGTTGCAGTATTCACACTATACAAGCAGAGATCGAAGCTGCCGCTTTTAAGCACATTGGCCACTGATTCATAGGACTGCAGTTTAACAGCTATGCCGATTTCCTTAAGTTCAGACTGCATTGCCTGTGCAATTACCGGAAGCTCGGAACGGCTTGTATAAAATGCCAGATTCAATTGCAGCTTTTCACCGTTTTTTTCTCTTATGCCGTCTCCGTCAGTATCCGTATATCCAGCCTCGTTTAAAAGTTTGACTGCCCCTTCCTTGTCATATTTATATGACGTAAGATTGTTTTCTCCAAAGGGCAGGGATTTAGGGAAAGGTCCAACTGCAGCTTCAGCAGTGCCTTTTAAAACATCCTTGGCATAGGATTCTCTATTCACTCCCAGAGCTATGGCTTTGCGGACTGCAGGATCCTTCAAAAATTCATTGTTCAGATTTTCATAGGACATTATTATTCTCAGACTGGTAATCTTATCTGTATTGTATTTGGACTTGTCGGCAAATAAGGATATGTTGTCGCTTGAAATACTCTGTGCCGCATCAATTTCTCCTAACTGAAGCGCCATTGCCCGGGTATTGGCATCTTTGATGTATTTGAAAGCTGCCCCGTCTATCTTGGCTTCATCTCCCCAATAGTTTTTGTTCTTTTCCACCACCACCTTTGACTCCGGAACATAGGATTTAACTTTAAAAGGTCCTGTACACACGGGGGCTTTGGTAAATGTATCCTTTGCAGCACCGGTATTTACTATTATGGCAACCGGATCTGCAATGTTTCCCAAAAATGCCTCATAGGGGGTTTTTGTTTTTATACTAACATATTGTCCATCTTCTGTTATAGAGTCTATAAGTAATATTGACTCTGCTCTTGGATTTAACTTCAGGGACCTTTCCAGAGAAGCCTTTACAGTTTTACCGTTGACAGGCGTACCATCTTGAAACTTAGCTCCATCTTTAATATGAAACTTCCAGGTTAAATCATTCACTCTTTTCCATGAATCAGCAAGCAGTGGTTCTATTTTCATATTTTTATCAAGCTTCACCAGTGTCTCTCCTACACCATACATGGAAACAAACCATCCGTTGAATCCTTCTGCCGGATCCAGATTGCTGGGAAACTGATTTACTCCAAATACAATATTTTTTGATTGTCCATTGTCATTTTTTTCAGCAGTACTCTCACTTTTACACCCTATAAAACCTGCACATAAAAAAATCATTGAAAGTATAACTGCTAGATATTTTTTTATTTTCATTTTCACTAAGTCCTCCTCAATGTTATTTTTTAGGATCCAGTATGTCTCTCATACTATCTCCCAGTAAATTAAATATCATGACGGTTATAAATATGGCAATACCCGGATATATCATAAGCTCTGGTGAGGTCTGCATATAATTTCTGCCTTCACTGAGCATATAACCCCACTCTGGAGTAGGCGGCTGCGGACCCAGTCCCAAAAATGACAGGGACGATATTTCAAGCATCATAGTGCCTATATCCATAGTGGCCATTACCACAAGAGATGGTATTATATTGGGCGCTACATATTTCAAGATCAGTTGATATTCTCTGGCACCCCCCATTTTTGCCAATTTAACATACTCTTTTTCTTTTACAGCCATGACCAGGCTCCGGCTCACCCTGGCATATTTTACCCAATTTACTGCAATCAAAGCTATAACTGTATTAATAGAACTAGGTCCAAGCACTCCTGCAATGGCAATGGCAAAAATAATTCCAGGAAAAGCGAGAAAAACATCGGAAAATCTCATTATAATATTATCGGCCAGTCCTCCAAAATACCCCGCTGTTGTTCCCACCGCCGTGCCAACTATAAATACGGATACAACAAGGCTGAAAGTCATCTTCAGAGAATTCTGACCTCCATAGAGCAGTCTCGAAAAAATACACCTGCCAAGATTATCAGTACCCAGTGGAAACCTGCCGCCGCTTCCCCGAAGGGAATCTGCCATATTCGTTTTAAAGGGATCATTAGGTGCCAGGAAAGGTGCTGTGACAGCTGCCGCAATCAAAGTCAATGCCAGTATACAGAGAAATACAAACAATTTATTATCCTTTAAAAATGTTTCAAATCTCTTCATATCAAGCCCCCTTTTCCAATCGGATACGAGGATCTAAAATATAGTATAAAATATCTACAGCAAGATTGACAAATACATAGATCAATGTCATCCACACCACATATCCCTGTATCAGAGGATAATCCCTGCTAAATATACCCTCCACGGCAAGTTTCCCCACTCCTGGCCAGGAAAAAATAGTTTCAACTATAGCTGTTCCTCCAAGAAGTGATCCAAGAGACAAGCCCAGCAAAGTTATAATTGATAAAAGAGAACACTTGAGTACATGTTTGAGCAATATGCACCATTTACCAATTCCTCTCGACCTGGCGCCAACTACATAATTCTGGGATATTTCCTCGAGTATGGAGGCTCTCAGCTGCCTTGTATATTTTGATGCCATTGCAATAGTCAAAGTTACCGAAGGCAGTATAATACTTGTCCATCCTGAGTCACCCATGACCGGTAAAATTTTTAACTTCAATGAAAATATATACATTAACAATAAACCAACCCAGAATCCAGGCATGGATATGCCAAAAAATGATACAGTTCTTATTACATAATCAGCCAGCTTGTTTTTATAAAGTGCAGATAAAATGCCAAGCGGAAGTGCTATCAGCAGCATCAGAAAGATGGACACGACCGCAAGTTTAAAAGTAGCCGGAAGTGTTTCAAATATCAAATCCAGCACCGGTTTATTGTACTTGTAGGAAATGCCAAAATCTCCTCTAATCACACCGGACAGCCAGCTAAAATACTGAAGCAGAAAAGGTCTGTCAAGTCCCAATTCACCCCTCACTTTCTCTACAAGTTCCGGAGAAGGAGTTACCCCTGTGGCATTCAGCATAAGCACTGCAGGGTCACCCGGTGAAAAATATGTAAGAGCAAATGTTAAAAATGTAATTCCAAATAGAACTGGAAACAAATACAACAATCTTTTAAATATGTATTTACGCATCCACCTCACCGCCTCTTTCCCTCAATGCCCCGAATACAGCGGCTGCATTTTACAATTTCCATGCACATATGCTGAACATAGGCGTAGTTCTATAGGCCATTTTTTCCTCTTCAGTATATATCTTCTCTGAAATATCATTTTCCAGATCAACCTTTGAAAACCCGCACTTTATCAATACCTCTTCATCCCATGCAGGACGCAGCTTATAAGTCAGCGGAAGATCCCTCGCAATATTTTCACATACTTTAATCTGCTTTTCATGGATTTTGCAGTCATAGCCCAGTTTAAAAGCTGTATCCATATCCCTGGCATATTGATCCTGCAGCTTGGAACAGGATAATCTAAGATACCAGTTTGCATCAAATACAATAAGCTTTCCTCCAGTCCTTAGAAGCTTAAACCAATTTTCATAGGTTCTAACCGGATTTTTCAATGTCCAGGTGACATTTCTGCTGATAATCAAATCAAAACTTTCCGGAGATAAATCAAGATTTTCCACATCCCCTCTTATAAAATCTATATTCACTCCCGCCACTTCTGCATTTCTTTCAGCTTCCTGAAACATGGCCTCCGATCCGTCAACTGCAGTTACCTGATATCCCATCTGAGCCATGATAATTGCAAAAAAACCCGGTCCAGTTCCCACATCCAGTGCTTTTATATCCCCTTTTAGATCAACCTTGTTTTTAATAATTTCACTCCAGCTATTCCTTTTGAAACTATTCATCTCTTCACCTATCATTTCACTGTATGTATCCGCCCTATTGTCCCAGTAATCTTGAATAATTGTCTCCACCAAATTCCCCCCTATCTAAAATCTTTTTTCCCACATATATATAAAACTCATTGTCATCCTGAGTATAAAATTGTTTAAAATTACGATAACCCCTTTTAATTAAATAGCAATACTCATGCCAAAATCACAAATATATACAGAAATTTTGTCAATACAGTACTATATCTCTACCATTATGAAAATAGCGACAAATTGTATTATTTAAACCAGTTAAAAAAATAAAGAAAAATATCATTATGAGATTATTTTTATTTCATAATGATATTTTTGTTTCATTCTGATAAACGTAAAAATTCTTTTAATAAATTTATATTTTTCTTTCTTTGTTCAAAGAATTAAATATCAAGTCCATTATCACCCTATACAAAATTACACTTACAATTATAATCACAACGAAAAAAATATTTTCGCTCATCGGTAGGGCATTATATAGAATATATTTTAAAATAATAAAAAGCAATATAATTTCCACCATAAAAACTATCACAAGTAATAATTTCAATTTACTTTTGTCCACGGTAAAACTCCTTTTTCTACAACTTATTATATAGTAATAAAAGTCTAAGTATACTCTCAGACTCTTATTACTAATATCCTCATAATTACATTTTCTTCTATATTTACAGACAATAATTTATTCTACAACACCATGTTCTAAAAGTATCTTCTCAAGTTTTTCCTGAGACATAGGTTTTGGAATAGAAAAATCATTATTTTCTTCTATCGCTCTGGCAAGTGCTCTGTACTCTTCAGCCTGATCTGCATTTGAATCAAATTGTATTACAGTTTCCTTGTGAATTTCTGCCTTCTGCACCACATTATCCCTTGGGACAAAATAAATAAGATGAGTACCCAACTCCTCTGCAAATGCTTCCAGTAATTCTTTTTCATTGGTTACTTTTCTGCTGTTGCAGATAATTCCCCCCAGTCTCACTCCACCTTTTTTGGCATATTTCCTTATCCCTTTGGATATGTTGTTTGCAGCATAAAGTGCCATCATTTCACCGCTGGCCACAATGTATATTTCTTTGGCCTTTCCCTCACGAATAGGCATGGCAAATCCGCCGCATACAACATCTCCAAGTACATCATAAAATACATAATCCAGATCATCCGTATATGCTCCCAACCTTTCAAGCATGTCTATGGAAGTTATTATTCCCCTCCCAGCACAACCTACTCCTGGTTCAGGTCCTCCTGACTCAACACACCTTATGCCATTAAATCCTTCCTTTAAAATATAATTTAGTTCCACATCTTCTCCTTCCTGCCTTAGAGTATCCAGCACTGTTTTTTGTGCAAGTCCCCCTAAAAGAAGCCTGGTAGAATCCGCTTTGGGATCGCAACCTACCACCATAACCTTTTTGCCAAGTTCGGACAATCCTGCTGTCAAATTCTGTGTTGTAGTGGATTTACCTATTCCGCCCTTGCCGTAAATTGCTATTTGTCTCATGTAAATATTCCTCCTAATATTACTGTATTTGTCAGATTCAATTTTTTAATCATCAAAGCGATGTACATTTGCCAGAATCTTTGCTGCCCTAATTGGACAATCATCTCTATTTGCTGAACTTCCAAAGGTATCCTTTTCCACAAGATATTCGAGTATCCTTCCTCTTTTAGCATAGGATTTAAGCGCCTTTTCTATAGAACCACTCAGGCTTATAGCTACAATATTCCTGTCATGAAGTACACTTACTGCTCCAGAGCCAATGTCGCTGGCCAATATTAATTTTACATCACCCAGCAATTTTATAATCTTGTTTAACTTGTCCTCTCCAGTTTTGGAATCATTGAGATGAACTTCCCGCGTCTCTATGAATTCATATTCTTCATTCCGATGAATTTCATAAACAAAGAATTTATCCGCCTTCCCAAAATGTTCGTTTATAAAAATACCATCGCTACTAGCTACAGCAACTCTTGTCATATATTAATCCCTCCCATCATCATATTACGGTCTCACAAATTTGCTTAAAAAATCTTCTATAAGTGAAATTCCTCCGCCATATCCCGTGTAAGTATCTCTTATAACAACGCGGTTTCCCGCCGGAAATGTGACACTTAAATGTATCTGCTTTTTACTTTCAGCTTCATATCTCTCCTGGGAACTCGCAAACAATACTCTAAAATAGGTATCTCGCAAATATTGATGTATTTTATAAGAATCTATCTCAAAAATAACCTTGGGGCTAATTCCTCCAGTTTTGGCTACAGTGCTTTCATCGCCCAGGTTTCTAAGTCTTTCCAGAATTTTCTCTCGGGTATCAGCTGGCGGATCGTCATTTACGATCACCAATTTAGGTGTACAACTAACTTCATTCGTCAAAAATCTAGTAATTCCTACAGCCATTGCGGACCCAGAAACTATAGCAAAAGGCAAAGCTGCTACAAACCTTGTGCAAGTATCCCCTATAATATTCAAATCCTCATATGCTTCTCTTTCCTCTTCAGCAATTGCATCCTCAATTTTCGACTTTGATATACCAAGTTTTTCACCTACAATACGCAAAAACTCGCTGGAGTCCCTTGGTCCTACAGGTATATTGGGAAAATTGATATAAGGTATATCAAACTTTTCTTTCAAAAGTTTTGCAGTTTTTCTTCCCACCCAGGGAGACACAACTATGGTGTACTCTGCAGCAGAAAGTTTTTTCAATCCCTCAAGTCCGCTGAAATCTCCTATTACCTGATTTGTTCTAAGCCCAATCTTATTAAGCAGTCTTCTTATTTCACGCAGATTTCCTCTCCAGAATATATCCTGATAGGGTACAAAACCCAGTATATTTACAAGCCTTTTTTCCTTGGGCAAAGGTTCAATCAATTGATTTATAGCAGCCTCAAAAACCGCCTCATACCCAAAATAAGTGTTTCCCATAAATCCGCTTGAATTTACGTATAATACAGGAGTAGGTTCATCCGAGAATTCACTTACAATTCCTTCCACATCGTCTCCAATCATTCCTGCAATACAACCATTTGCCACAAAATAGAAATCCCCATCAATAAGATCTATTGTAGAACGGATTTCCTCTCTAAGCCTTGTTTCTCCTCCAAATACAATATCTCTTTCGGAAAGATTTGTAGAGGGAACACTTAAGCCACCAATGTAACCAACTCCTTGATGTCCTCCCCCTCTTCTGAATCTCATCATCTGATTCATACCACAACCTATTCCTGAATTAATTATAGGTATAGCTCTATAGATATTTGTAATAACCGAAAGCGCTCCGCCCAACGCACATGTATATTTAGGACTCTCCAAAACCCTTTTATCAGATTCTACTTCCTGTAATTTTAATTGTTGAATACTATTTGACAAACTTATCCTCTCCTTTTATATTAAAAATATTAACTCTCCAAAAGATAAATACGAAAATAGAATTTATTACTTAATTCAAAAATACTTTTAATGGATTTACTAATAATGTAAATCAGTTTTTAATTATCTTTCATACTTATTTGTCACCTTGACTTGCATAAGGGTTAAATTCATTTGTATACAGATCTGTTGCTTTAACTTTACCCTTTGGAATATTTTTGTATTTCTCTAATTTATCTATAAAATACTGTGCATCACTTTTTTTAACTAACGAATGAGCCCTAATATCAGTTACAGGATAATACTTTTCTATTAAAGTTGGATCTAATTTTCTATCTTTTGCAATCTGAATATGAACTTCTTTTCCTTTTTCTGGATTTTTCTGTAACCAAGTGTTTGCTTTTTCAAAACCAGCAACAAGTTCTTTAACAGCTTCAGGATTATCATCTATAAACTTTTGAGTAACAAATAGCCCACAATGTTCCAATCCTTTCGGTAAAAGATCATAAGCACTGAATAAGACACGATATTTACCTGTTGCCTCTATAGGATTTTGTTCAAACTCATAAAAGGTTCCTGCTCCAGCTAACTGATTTTTTTCCAATACCTGAAGTGTAGTTCCCTTTTCTACATTAACCAGTTTAACATCATTTATGGAAAGCCCAGCTTTTGTTAGCCAATCTGTAAGAGCATAATACCATGTACTACCAACCTTAATACCCCCAATTGACTTACCCTTTAAATCTTTAGGACCTTTAATTGGACTATCTTTTGGAACATAAAAACGTAGATTGAAAGTACTTTTACCACCATGGGCAGATGCAACTGCTTTTAACTTAGCACCTTTTGCTGTTGCACTTGCAGCCATAGAATATTGAAGCATTCCTGCTTGAATACGTCCAGATGTAAGAGCTGCGAGTAAATCGGCACCTGTTGGTATACCTGTAGACTCAATTTTAATATGTTTAAAATAACCCAGTTTCTGTGCAACTGTTAATGGATCATAAATTGTAACACCTCCTGCTCCCCAATACCCAGCTATTTTTATAGTAGTTACTTTTTCTACTTTGTCCGATGATGATTTTTTCTCCGATGTTGAATTTCCTGCATTACTTGTTCCACAAGCTGTTAAACCAAATATTATTACCACAAAAATAGAAACAATTTTAAGTAATATTAAAAATTTAAATCTTTTTTTCATATCTTTCATAATTAATTACTCCCTTCACCATATATCATAATTAGCTCATATTATTGAAAGTTATACATATTTCCAAGCTGTTAATCTCTTTTCCAGCCACACAAAAATATTATTTATAATCAACCCAATTAAGGCTACCGTAACAATACCCACCCACATTTTATCGGTCTGAAAAAGCAACCGCCAATTATCAATTGAATATCCCAATCCATCAGTACCACTGAGCATTTCGGAAGTTATTAATACAAAAAGTGATACAGATGCACTATACCTTAAACCAGTAAAAATAAATGGTATAGCTGATGGTAAAACTACTTTTCTAAATATTTTACTTTTAGAAAGTTTTATAGATTTGGCACATTTTATATAAAGTGGATCAACACTTTTGACTCCACTAACTGTATTCAAAAAAGTAGACCAAAAACTTCCAAAAGCAATCATAGCTATTTTTGAAATATCTCCTATTCCCAATAGCAAAATAAAAAGTGGCAAAATTGTCATTGTATTTATTTGCCGTAAAGTTTGAAGTAATGTGTTTACATATTTTTCAAACTTTTTAAACCACCCTACAAGGAACCCCATTGGAATAGCCAAAACAATTGCTATACCATAACCAATCACTGCTCTTCGCATACTGCTAACTATTAATTTTATTAATTCATTTGACTTAATAAGTTCTATGAAGGCCAACACTATTGTGGATGGAGATGGAATAAACAAAGGATCAACTATATTTAATCGAGGCAAAATTTCCCACGTAGCTAAAAAAGCAATAACAACAATACTTCTTTGATAAATATTTAACACTCTCAATTTGATTTTTTTAATGTTACTAGTATTTATTTTTAAAAAATTAAATTTTTTTTGCATTTTATTCCTCTCTCTCCTTTAAAAAATTTCTGGCTTCTAGAAACTTCTTCTTTTATTAACATCCATAAATTTTGACGTGCTTGTACAAACTCCTTTGTAGATCTAATATTTTCATTTTCGAGTCTGGAGCGACGGGACAATGGTATTTTTACAATTTCCTTTATAGTTCCAGGTTTTGCTGTCATAATTGCCACTCTATCTGCTAGAAATATTGCCTCATCAATACTATGAGTGATAAATATTATAGTCTTGCCTGTTTCGTTTCTTATTCTAAGAAGCTCTCTTTGTAGAATTTCTCTTGTAAATGAATCCAAAGCTCCAAAAGGTTCATCCATGAGCAGTATATCAGGTTCAAAGGACAATGCTCTTGCAATAGCCGCTCTTTGTCTCATGCCTCCGCTTAACTGGTGGGGATAATGATCTTCAAACCCTGAAAGTCCTACCAGTGCTAAAAGTCTATTTACAATTTTATCTCTTTCCTTTTTCTTCACATTTTGACTTTCTAGTACAAATCCCACATTCTCAGCAGTTGTCAGCCATGGAAACAATGTATACTGCTGAAAAACTATTCCCCTATTCAAATCTGGTCCACTTGCAATTTCACCATCAATACTTAAAGTACCTTCTGTTGGTTGAGAAAGTCCACCTAAAATATCAAGTAAAGTGGTCTTGCCACAACCACTTGGTCCAACAATAACAAAAAATTCCCCTTTTATAATTTCAAGGTTAATATTATCCAGTATAGTTACTGTAGAATTACCTTTGCCTTGCTTATCCTTTACTACAAATTTTTTTGTAATATTTTCAATTTGGAGCTTAATATTAGTATTAAAATCAGGCTGTAAAATAGCTTCAAAAGCTTTTTCGCTCATTGCAAAAACCTCCTTATGAAAAATAAATGTTCTATAAAAAACTAAAAGAGTTAAATACTATTCTATTGCTGTAGGTGCTATTGCAAGGAAGTTGTTATACATAATAATACAAAATACTGTATTAATTAAGTAACAATCCCTGTACACCTACCGCTAATTAAACAATGGTATAATTACCCAAATAAATTACTAAATTTCAGTTTCATTTATTTATATCATTTTTAGGCTAAAATTTTTTAATTCTCTGTTGAATTTTTTATATAGCTAGACTCTAAATTGATTTTTCTTTAGAATATGCTTTTTGCTTAATGTAGGCCTCAATATCATCCTGTTCATACCACCATGATTTATATGGACTTGGAGTTTTTTTGTGTAATGTTTTATTTAGAGATGGGTTATTTAAAGCACGTTTTAAAATATGACCATAGTTCAAAATTCCCCTAAAGAAAAATTGATTTGCCTGCGGTGAAAAATCGGAGAGAAATGAATGATTTCTTACATGGCTACCCTCTCTTTTATAAAGCCCCATAAAAATACAACCTGTATAAAGATCTGGTTTTAGCCTGTTAAGCAAATGACTTTGCTCAAATGGTTGATAATCAGATGCATGTATCTCAAAATCACCAATTTCTTTATATACCTCTTCAAATTCATCCACTATCTCAGGAGACAATTCCAGTGTATTAACAGCTGCCACATCAATACCCAATTCAGTAGCAAATTTTGGAATAAATACTGCTCTAGCCTGCCCTGCAGAAACATAAATACTTGCTTCTTTACCTTTAAATAATTTTTTTAATTCTTCCAATTTAGGTGTAACAAAATCCAGTTCCTCTTTAATAAGCTGCTCTACTTCTTTTTCTTTACCTGTATACTTAGCTATATTTCTAAACCAAATCTTAGTATTTTCAATTCCAAGTGGAGCTGGATCTGTGAAATAAGGTGTATCATAATTTTCATAAAGAGCTCTTTGCAAATATTCTCCATAGGACTGGCACGTAGGTGCAATTACCGCTGCCTCTGAGATTTCCTTCAATTCGTCTACTGTGGCAAAATCTGGAATAAATCTTGCCCTCAAGCCAATTTTGTTGAACATTCTAACAAGATCAATTTTATCTCCCAGTGTTACACTCATAGGAGCTATTACACCCACCAAATCTTTCTGCCTTTTTTTAGGTTTTTGAACTATATATCTTGCTATAGCATGTGAAGAACCATCAAAAGCACTTTGGGATATCTGAGATCTAAAACCTTCACAATGAACAGGAACAAGTATAGGCTCAACTTCTGGCTGAATTGATGCAACTATACCATCTATGTCATCACCCATAACTCCTGAGGCACAGGAACATGCAATAATAATCGCCTTAGGATTGTATCTTGCAATTGATTCTTTTATAGCTAATCTAAGTTTTTTTTCACCTCCAAAGACAATATCACCTTCTGTAAGATTGCTACTCAATGCATGAAGTTCAAAATCCTTTTTCCATAGTTTATATTTACCAGGAATACCTTGATATATCTCTCTATAATCATTTGTACCCTGAGAGCATCCAACAGGTCCATGTATAATAAGAGACGAATCTCTTATAGTTACAAGTCTTCCTATAGTTTGTGTTAAAAGACATCCTGCTGTTTGCTGAAATTTGTTTTCTCTCCACGCTAAATCTCCGCCAACATGCTTACCTTTTACTAAATCACTCACTTTTCCAGCAAAAGCTTTGACAGTTCCCAGACGATCTTCTCTAATTGGACTAGTACTTTGAGTAAGATCTATTTTTTTTAATTTTTTGTTTGACATAACAATATTCCTCCTATTTTATAATATAATTTTTATACCTAACTTAATCTCTTGTACTCTTAAAATTTAAAGCATGTACTTTCATTATTTCGATTTTTAAAGTCTTTTAAATATTTGATACCTATGGTATAATAATGTTGAGTTTAAAAAGCTCTGACATAATATATGTTATCTTTCTTAATTATTTGGTCATTTTTAATGAAAGGTTAACACATTATGTTGGGGTTTTTCTATCTGTAGATTATGCTAAAATAATTAAATAGCACAAGAGATTAAATGAAAGAGACTGATCAAATTTTTGATTTGATCAGTCTCTCGTTTATCTAGTCGACTAATTTGGCTAAACTAAATTTTATAAAATAAAAAAACTTCCCTCTGAGAAAATGCAGGAAGTTTCAATCCTTGTATTCTCTCATCTTTCAGGTTCTCCACCTGCTGGAATTGGCACCACACATTCTAATGAAAAATGTCGGTTGCCGGACATCATAGGGCCAGTCCCTCTGTCTCTCTAGATAAGAAATTTTTTAACTATTTTTAAAATTCATTGTCTATATCTATCACATTTGATATTTATTTATTGATATTTAATATACACTGCTACAATTATCCTGTCAATATTTTTTTATAAATTTTTTCGAAAAAAATAATGTAAACCTTAACTTCAAAAGTAAGATAGACACTTATTTACAAATCATCCTATTTTAGTCATGCAAACACATTTATAATGCATTTTCCTTTAAATTTGACTACAAGCTAAAACACTTTCAACTTGTTAAGACAAAGAAAGCATATATAGTTGACTAATCAACTATATTATGCTATTGTATACTGTGGAAACAGGAAGGAGATATTATGGACAGCAGTAATGTATCAGTCTTGATTAAATTGACCAACAATATATACAGGTGTACACAAATGTATGTTGACAAAAGGCTTAAAAAATTCAACCTGACTACAGGTACATATCCCTATTTGCTCGTGCTAAAAAGATGTAAAGGCATAAACCAAAATGAACTGAGCAGGGAACTCAATATAGACAAGTCTCTTTGTTCCAGAACTGTTAAAAAGCTGATAGGGTTGAATTATATAAGGTTGGAGGAAAATAAAGAGGACATAAGGGCCCATAAATTATATATAACAAATAAAGCAGAAGACGTGATACCTAAAATCATTGAAATCATACAGGAATGGATTCATATTTTAGTAGAGGGAGCCGATGATCAGGAAACTGCAATTTCCATAGAATTTTTAAAACGAGTTTTGAATAATGGGACTATATATAGAGAAAAATGCTGTGAAAGGATGAATAAAATTTGAATAATACTGACAAAGTGACATACAAGAGAAGGTGGATAATTCTGTTCACCGTTCTTTCTGCCACATTTATGTCTACTTTAGACGGAAGCATTGTAAATGTGGCCTTGCCGGATATGTCTTCCAAACTGCACACACCTATGGCAGGCATTGAATGGGTTGTGACGGGATTTTTAATAGTTATTGCAGCCACTATTTTAATTTTTGGAAGACTAGGTGATATAAAGGGTAAGACCAGGGTATTCAGTTTTGGAGTAATACTGTTTGTCCTTGGTTCTTTTCTATGTGGTTTGAGCAATTCGCTTGTATTTTTAATAGCCGCCAGGTGCATACAGGCTGTTGGCGCCTCTGCAACCATGGCTACCAACCAGGGAATTATAACCCAGGTTTTTCCTCCCAATGAACGGGGCAGTGCACTGGGCATATTGGGAACATTTGTGGCCTTAGGTTCTATGGCAGGACCACCTCTAGGAGGTTTTATCGTTTCGGCTTTCAGCTGGAAATATATATTCTGGATAAACGTGCCTATAGGAATAGCCGTATTTATAATAGGTCTTAAGATATTTCCAAAATCTCATAGAACAGATGAAAGCCTGGACGGAAAAGGTTCTCTTTTGTTTATGATATCCACTGTACTGTTATTTGGCGCCTTGGTTCAGGGACAGAGCACAGGATATAACAATCCAATTATGATCTCTGCATTCATAATATCTGCTATAACTTTCATCATATTTATTGTTATAGAGAGTAAAACGGAACTGCCCCTTCTGCAATTAAACATTTTCCACAACAGCCTGTTTTCCATAAGCATAATCTGCGCTTTTATTTCGTTTTGTGCCATAGGTGCCTCCAATATAATATTGCCCTTTTATTTTCAGGATACAATGAAGCTCTCGCCGGCAGCCACAGGACTATTTATGATGGTATCACCTATAGTACTTTCTATAGTGGCACCTTTAAGCGGGCATATGTCAGATAAAATTGGTTCGGAAGTGCTCACATTATTGGGACTTTCCATTACCAGCCTAGGATTGTTTTTAATATCCACCATAAGTGAAATTTCACCCTTAACTATGATAGTCATTTACATAATTATCATGACTATAGGGAACGGAATGTTCCAGTCACCTAACAACGTACTCGTTATGTCTACTGTATCAAAGGACAAACTTGGTATTGCAGGCAGCGTAAATGCACTTGTGAGAAATTTGGGATTTGTTGTCGGGACATCTCTTGCTACCCTCCTTCTATACAATAGAATGAGTCATAAAATGGGATACAGAGTAATTGACTATATAAAGGGAAGAGATGATGTATTCATCTACGGGATGAAATATGTATATATATCTGCAGCTTTATTTTGTATTATAGGAGTATGTCTAACAGGTTTTAGACTCTATAACAATAGGATTAAAAGAAATCGTAGCAATATTAATTAGCTTAGATGATAACTTTCTCACAGGCAAAAGGGACTGAGCAAATTTTTTGACTTGATCAGCCCCTGCTTGTCCAGGCAAATGCATGAAATATAACAGATATCTTATTATTCATTTTTTTCCAGAAAATAATGTAATAAATACAATTATCACCACTACAACACCACAGACACTTATTATACTGCACAATATGATTAAACTCTTTATCATTTTTCCATTCACCTGTCTAATTATTTTATAACTTATAATCTTTCTTCTCCATACATTTTACCAGATGAAGTACTGCAAAACCACTTTTTAAAGTAATTTTGCAGTACTTCTCTTTTTTATCATTTTGAATAAATCATTTTATAAAAGTTTTATAATATCAAAATTATCTTGAAGCAAAGTCCAATTTTGCGGGAATGGGAAACCAAGAGCCCAGTAACTAATGCCTCTCAGCCTATAATCCTTAACCGTATCAAATTTTGCCTGGGCACTTCTTGCATCTTCGAACCACACCTGATGCTGCCTTCCCTGTTCATCGATATAGTTATAAAAAGGTGTCTGGCTGACTGGATCAAATTGTATAGCCACTTGATATCTGACTGCCCTTGCCACAGCTTCCTGCATGCTAAAGGTCTCCGCCTCCATACCCGGTAGATGAGGAACAATCCAGTCCCTGGCGTAGAGTTGAAAACCAAATAAAATTTTTTCTCTCGGTATAACAGTGACTGCATAGTCAAGCACCTGTTTTATTCTATTTAAAGGCGAAATAGCCTGTGGTGGTCCAAGCCTGTAGCCCCATTCATAAGTCATAAGTACAACAAAATCCACAATCCTTCCATGAGCCTCATAATCATGGGCTTCATACAACAATCCCTGCTGTCCTGGCCCCGTCTTGGGAGCCAATGCAGTGGATACAAAAAAATTTTCCCTGTGAAGTCTTTCGACTGTGAGTTCAAGAAATGTATTGTAATTTTCTCTATCTGATGGAAGCACATTTTCAAAATCAATATTCACTCCTAAATACCCCTTATTTCTCATTATATCAAGTATATTGGTGATAAGATTTTCTCTGATGCTCTCATTGGACAGAACCACATGTGCCAGGTTATGGCCAAGTTCCGTGGCTGTAAAATTTGTTATAGCCATCATGGGAACTATATTTTCAGCATAGGCAGCATTTATTAGTGCAGAATCATCTATGGTCTCTAAGCTGCCATCCTCTCTGATTCTGTAAGCAAATGGGCTCAAATAGGTTAGATAATCTCCCACTTCTCTTACAACATTAGAAGAATTTTCAGTAAAATCATAAATATAACCATTTACATATATAGAAGGTCTTTGCCTTGGAATAACAATTACAGCTCCTGGGTATATAAGAGATGAATCCTGGATATTGTTTGTATTCATTAACCTTTCCAATGAAATACCGTATCTTTCAGCAATCTGCTCTAAAGTTTCTCCTTGTTTTATCTGATATCTGGTTGCAGGAATATATAATTGAAGCCCAGGATAAATATTTTGCGGATTGATTATCCTATTTGCATCTACAATGGCCTGCACAGAAATTCCATAGTTTTGAGCAATCTGCCATAAGGATTCTCCTGTTTTTACAACATGAACAGTATCCTCCACAGGAATTATCAATGACTGTCCAACAAGTAGACTGTTAGGATATTGAAGTCCATTAGCGCTGATCATTTGAGCAGTTGAAACATTATAATAATTTGATATTGTCCAAAGTGAATCCCCCGGTTTAACTACATAAATAAGCACAAAAAGCCTCCTATTATCACTTCATATATTAATTTATGTAGATAATCCAGAAAAAGTTCTTATAATAACTCAATCAATTCTTCAAAAAATCCAGGGCTGTTTGAGCATAAACAGAGGACCCCACGACAAGACAATTTTCATCGACAATAAAATGATTGGAATGCTGAGAATACATCCACCCTTTCTCCTTGTTTCCTCCACCAAGTATCATAAAAGTCCCAGGTACTTTCTCAAGGTAGGTTGAAAAATCTTCAGAGCCCATGACGGGCGGTATTTGAATTACATTTTCTTCTCCTATTACTTTGACTACAGACTTTTTAACCAGCTCAGTAGAATCAGTCTCATTAATCGTAGGGCTGCAGCCATTTTTATATTCAAATTCAGCCTTGCAGCCATAGGCATCACATACATTGTCTATCATTCTTTTCATCCATTTAGGTATCATTTTTCTGGAATAATCTGAAAATGCCCTGTTTGCTCCAGTCATTTGAACTTTTCCAGGAACAACATTGAATCTCTCCCCTGCTTTTACAGTTCCCACATTTATAACTATGGGATTCCTGGCATCATTGAATCTGCTGACAATGGTCTGGAACCCTTCCATAATGGCTACTGCACAGGGCATTGCATCCACTCCCTGCCAGGG
>NZ_FXYI02000043.1:0-22244 GCF_900184915.1 Clostridium sp. HV4-5-A1G
ATATTAAAAACTTAAATTGAAATTATATTGAAATTTTCAAATATGAAATCAATATAATTTTTTCAAGTCAAAATTTTTGGGGGTTCATTTTATGAATAAAAAAGTCAAATCGATAATCGCAGCAATGGTTATTGCTGGAACTATACCAGCTATTACACCTGCTGTAGCAAAAGCAGCTGAAAGTACATGTCCTAATTCAGTAAATCAACAGGCTCTGTCAAAAAATGTACTAGCTAATTATCCTCAGCTCAGTAATTTGAAAATTTTTACTTCAGAAAAGTCAATTGGGAATAAAAACACTTGTACTACCAAGGTGCAGACAAATTCCAATAAGGCTTCTGCCAACACAAATCAAAATACTTCATCTGCAAAACCGGTACAAAATAGTGGACAATCTTCTAATATAAGCACTGAAGCAAATGAAGTTATAAAATTAGTCAATGCAGAAAGAAGCAAAAATGGACTAGCTCCACTTAAAGCCAATACCGAATTATCCAAAGTGGCAGCAGTGAAAGCCCAAGATATGATTGACAAAAACTATTTCAGCCACAATTCACCTACTTACGGATCGCCTTTTGACATGATGAAAAAATTTGGTATAAGTTACACAGCAGCAGGTGAAAATATAGCATATGGCCAGAAAACTCCTTCTGAAGTAATGAATGCCTGGATGAACTCTGCAGGCCACAGAGCAAATATATTAAATTCTAATTTTACAGAAATTGGAGTTGGAGTTGCCAAAGATAAAAATGGAACTCCCTATTGGGTTCAGATGTTTATAAACCCTGGTAAATAGTCAATCTTAAATATTTGAAGGAAGTGCTGAAAAACTACTTTAAAAGTATCTTTACAGCACTTCCTTGATCTTCTAAAAAATAATATAGTTGCACATATTCACGATTTCAGTACATATTATTCAATAAGAACTAGTCCATAACAATTGAGCTGATCTTTTCTTTCTTTATTCTTTAATACACCTATAGGAAATCCATTTGCCTTTATCGTAGCAAATACATCTATACCACAGGCCTCCATAGATGGCCTTGCTTCACCTGGATGCCTGCAATTTCCCATATCACATTCTTCGCACAGCTTACAAGGGCCTGCTCCAAAACCAAATGCCTTATAATAACCTGATAAAAAAATATTTTTTTCAATTTCCACTGCAATTTTAGTAGTGGAAGCCAAATCCATCTTGCACTGTATGAGAATAGCCTTGTCATAACAATCAATTATCTGCTGTGTCTCCTTATAAGAAGGAGCTTTAGGCGGACAACAATTGCTTCTGTTATAATTGCCGCATCCAAATTTACACTTCATTATTGTCCATGCAGCTGTTTCTATTGTATCTGTATCAATTATTTTGGCATCATATGCTCCAAGCTCCTTGGCTACTTCGATATATTTCTTCAAATCATCCTTCATTTTAAATTCCCCCAAAATCAAATAATATTTTTCATCCATTTCAAATTAATTATATACCAGATAATCATCCCGTACTCAATATATAATTATCAATCATACTTTTTTTCTATATAATATAATAAAGTGCAATATGGAATAACTGATTACAGGAGGATTGATAGCATGAAAAGTATATGTGTGTATTGCGGTTCAAATTCAGGTACACGTAAAGAATACAGTAAAGGTGCACGATTACTTGGAAAAGAATTGGCAAAAAATCAAATACAGCTTATATATGGAGGTTCCAATTCAGGTCTTATGGGGCAAATCTCAAATGAAGTTTTAAAAAATGGTGGTAAAGTTACTGGTGTTATTCCTGAAATACTTCTTTTAAACGAGCCTCCTAATCACAAATTGACTAAACTCATATATGTTAAAAACATGAGCGAAAGGAAAGAAAGAATGTCAGATCTTTGTGATGGATTTATTGCTCTCCCAGGGGGGCTCGGCACCTATGAGGAATTATTCGATACCATAAGCTGGGCCAGGCTCAAAATTCATAAAAAACCTATAGGATTACTGAATATAGAACATTTTTTTGATCCTCTTTTAGACATGCTTAAAAATTCATGCAGAGAAGGTTTCATAAATGACTTAAGCCTCAAATCTCTATTGATTTCAAATAGTCCCCATCAATTGGTAAATAATATGATAAACTACAAGTCTAGTTAAAAACCTGGGGGAAAATTTTATTATCAAAGTTTTCCCCTAACTTTCAATTTCCAGCTATTTGATGATCTGCGCAATTATCCTCGCTATATACTTGGTAGAGGCTTTGGATTCATCCGTAGTATTTATCTGGGACCCTATCTCCATAAGTATTGCATTGTTGCTCATGCCCTGGTTAAAATACCTTGTTCCATAATTATAATACAAATTAACCCCCCTGGAAAGACCCGGATACAGCTTGTTTGAAAGATCTATTATCTGATTTGCCAGTTTCATATTCTTGTCAAAATGAGGATTTTTTTTCGTCATAACCAGCATAAACTTGGATACATTTTCTCCATTTAATTTTACAGTCACTGAATTTTTATCTTCAGCATAATCCCTGTGCATATCTATTATGAGCTTGAAATCTCCATATTTTTTTAAGTATTTTCCCAAGGTTACCGAAGATCTTGCATAACTTTGATTATATCCCTGTGCATCGTGGACAGTGGTATCATTTATTGCAGAAATGCCGTATTTGTTGAGCTCTGTAACCAGCTGCTGCCCTACGGCACAGACATTTTTAGTATCATCAGAACTATTTGCATCACCGGGTTTATAGCTTTCCGTAGTATGGGTATGATAAATAAGTATATCCGGCTTTTTGCTGTTCATCTTTCTCTTCAGACTTGGATCAAACACATCTGTACTTTCAGCGGAACTATTATCTCCCCTGCTCAAATTTTTGTCATCGTCTGTTTTAGCTATCTGTTTATCATCAAGCTTAAACTCATTCACGCTGCTATCCGATATACCACCCCCTAAAAAGGCCACTTCCCTTCCCAGTATACTAAGTGGATTTTTATAACTTATATTAAAAGGCTCTAAAACTAAACTTTTCAGCGAAAAATTATTTTCTGCCATATCTTCTTCATCAAAACAGGTGGCTTTAACTGCAGGCATCGCATAATTCAGTATTTGAACATATAACATGTTTCCTCTAATATTGTTATTTTGATTATTATTTGCCTCAACCAAATAGGGCAATACAATTACAAATACCAGGCTTATAATCAAATTGAGCATTTCAAATCTAGGCTTATCTTTTCTGCTAAATTTTTTATAATTCACAATATATTTACTGCTTTAATCAAAAAGCAGTTTTTCCCTCCCTTCACAACTGAAATTCACTATGAATCCATTATCATCTCTTATCCAAAATCCAATATGCAAAGACAGTGATGGGAATCGTAAATATAAGCCCTATACTACTCGCAAAAGTCTTTATTACATCCGAGGCAATCATATCCTGGTTTATTATATCTATAAAGCTGCTTTTACTCACCATATATCCCAATACCAGAAACACAGTGCCACTTATATAGGCCAGTACTAAAGTAGTTGTCATTGTTCCTATAGTGTCCCTTCCCACACTCATTCCTGCTTTTATAATATTTCCGTTTGAAATCCTGGGATTATTTTCTCTTAACTCATTCATAGTTGAAGCTATAGACATACTTATATCCATTACCGCACCCAATGTACCTATAAGTATTGATCCAAACAAAATTCCCTTAAAATTCAAAGTGCCCTTTAAAAGAGAATCCATAAGCAGCTGGGCATCTTCCGTTCCAACTCCCGATACCCTTGCAGAGTTAATATAAACATATGCTATAATACCTGCTATAATGACTCCACTGCTTGTTCCCAAAATTGCAGCTGCACTTTTCCTATTAAATCCGCTCACTATAATCAGGCTTATTATTGTTATAGCAATACAAACAGCTGTTGAGACAACAATAGGATTATATCCTTGTAAAATCAGCGGTAAAAATACTTTTACAATTATCAAACAGGTTATTGTTAAAGTTATCAGGGACTTAAAACCTCTTATTCCACCTATTAAAATAATAGATATCATAAAAAATATAAGCAGGTGAAGTAATTGATTCTGCCTAACTACCTGATATACACTTGCTTCGTTTATTTTCCCACTATTGTCTTCGCTTATCGACAGAAACAATTCATCACCTGTTTTAAATTCTATATTATCCGGTTTGGATGGCTGAATAGTATGTGTTATTTCAACTTTTTCACCATCGTGCTTTCCCTCTGTGATCTCTACCTTCAATTTTTGTTGCTTTTCCATAACATTTTTATCCTCTTTATCTGCATCATTGGAAGATATTACATTTATAACTTTGCCCTTTATTATGCTTTCGGCAGTATTACTATCACTTTCACTTCCTTCTGCTCTTACTGAAATAGTACAAAATAGAATAACAGGAATCATAAATAATACTATAAAAAGTAAAAAGCATTTACGTGTTTTAAACAATTTTATCACTCCTCGTACAATTTAATGTTTATTAAATAATATTCAAGTATTTTAAAAATATAACAGCCATATATTTCGAAGTTTTCAGTAAAATTTTTGCCTATTGACATAAACCAGCATATGGAGTATATAATTTAATTACATTTTATTTCTTGACAATAATTCAATACTCCATTATAGTAAATATGTAAATGCAATTCATGTGCATTTACATATTTTAAGGAGGTCATGAAATGTTTAAAAAAAATAAGTTATTTATAATAGCTGCTATTCTCAGCAGTATTATGTTTGTTTTTTCAGGATGCAGTAGTTCAAGTGGGACAAACACCGATAATAAAAGTCAATCGAAGCCAAAAGTAGTGGTATCTTTCAACGCCATGAGGGAATTTGCCTCAGCCATCGGAAAAGATAAGATAGATATTACAACCATAATTCCAAATGGCACAGAGCCTCATGACTTCGAACCAACTGCAAAGGATCTTAAAACCCTTAGCAGTGCCAATGTATTTATATACAGCGGACTTGGAATGGAATCATGGAAAGACAAGGTCATAAATTCAGCAAATAATAAAAATTTAATTGCAGTTGATGCCTCAAAAGATATAACTCCAATTAAAAATACAGATGCAGACGAGATAAAGGAGCACGGTCAATATGATCCCCATGCATGGATAAGTTTAAAAAACGCTGAGATCCAATCAAAGAACATAAAAGATGCTTTAGTTAAAGCGGATCCTTCAAATAAAGATTTTTATGAAAAAAACTACAAGAGCTTTTCAAAACAGCTAGAGGATCTCTACAGTGAATACAAAACAAAATTTTCAACTGTTAAAAATAAAAATTTTGTAACCGGTCATGCTGCTTTTGCATATCTCTGCAGGGATTATGGGTTAAAACAAAACAGCGTGGAAGGTGTATTTGCAGAAGGAGAACCTTCGCCCCAAAAATTGGCAGAGCTTGTTAATTACTGCAAACAGAATAATATAAAAACCATATTCGTAGAAGACATGGTAAGTCCCAAGGTTTCCAATACACTAGCCAAAGAAGTAGGAGCAAAGGTAGAAAAAATATATACAATTGAAAGTAAAGAAGATAACAAAAATTATATTCAAAGCATGAAGTCCAATTTAGAAATGATATATAACAGCCTTAAATAACATTTCATCCGCATATTATGCTATAATACAGTAAATACATTCTGAATAAGTACAGACAAGGAAGTGAGCTCCCCTGTGATAAGTTTAATTGCAGCTATCAATAAAAATTACGTAATAGGAAAAAACAACAAACTGATATGGCACATACCAGAGGATCTAAAAAGATTTAAAAAAATAACTCTGGGAAAAACTATCATAATGGGGAGAAAAACTTTCGAGTCACTTCCTAAAATACTGCCTGATAGAAAACATATTGTAATAACAAGAAATAGAAATTATTTCATTTCGGACAGTAGAATTGTGGTTGTACATGACATTGAGGACATCTTGAAATACAAAGCTTGTCCTGAAGAGGTATTTATAATAGGAGGAGAAAAAATCTACAATCAGATGCTGCCCTACTGCAGCAGATTGTATTTAACTGAAATAATGTCTTTTGAAGATGGAGATGCATATTTTCCTAAATTCAACAGAGAAGATTATACATTACTTGAATGTGAGAAGCATTATGATAAAAATATTGAATACAATTTTTTAACTTTTGAAAAAGAGTTTCATTAAAATGCCTATTCAAAATTAACATTTTTATAAGAAATTTTTTAACAAATCTTAATGTAATATTAAGGTTTGTTTTTTATTATAAATCTATACTAAAAAAGAATAATTTAAATTTTGCAGGTGATATAATTTGTTTCAAAGCACAGCAGGTATTGTTATAGCAATTAATGTATTTATATTAGTGATTATTTATGCACTAACAGTTCACACTAAAAAAACTTCTATAGTAAAAAACAGTTATGTTCTGGGAACCATAGTGCATATACAGATATTTGGAAACAGATCCGAGCAATTATCAGAAAAAGCATTGGAAAAACTCAGGGATATTGATGACAAAATGTCTGTATTCAAGGACTACAGTGAAATATCAAAAATAAATAGAAATGCCGGATTATCTCCTCAAATCATCAGCAGCGATACCTATTTTGTAATAAAAAAAGCTGTAGAATATGCCGAGCTGTCAGGCGGATCTTTTGATCCCACTATAGGTCCTTTAACATCTCTATGGAATATAGGTACTGAACATGAAAGAATTCCTCAAAAAGATGAAATAGATAAAAAATTAAGTCTGGTCAACTATAAGGACATAATTTTAGATGAAGGTACCAGATCCATCAAGTTGAAATATAAAAATCAGTCAATCGATGTGGGAGGTATAGCCAAGGGATTTGCAGCAGATACAGTTAAAGGCCTGTTGTCCAAATATCACGTTAAAAGTGCCTTAATCGATCTGGGCGGAAATATTTTTGCCCTGGGCCGCAAATGCAGCGGTGATTTATGGAGTATAGGCATTCAAAACCCATTTAAACACCGTGGAGAATATATTGGTATAGTAAATGTTAAAGACAAGTCCCTAGTTACATCCGGCAATTACGAAAGATATTTTATGAATAGCGGCAAAAAATTCCATCACATACTGGATCCTAAAACAGGATATCCTTCAGAGAGCAGCATTGTAAGTGCTAGTATTATATCCGATAATTCCATTGACGGCGACGGATTATCCACAGGCATCTATATTATGGATGTACATAAATCCATGGATTTAATAGAATCTCTGCCGGGCATAGATGCAATATTGATTACCAATGCAAAAAAAGTGTATATTACATCAGGTATTGTTGAAAATTTCAAGCTGACTGACAACGAATTTAAATATATCAAAAATTATGAGCAGGAAAGGATCTGTTAATATGACAAAAAAGATTAAAAAAATACAAATTTCCAGACACATTATACAGCTGATTTTGTTTTTTCTGCTGCCTGGTATGTACATACTGACCTTTAGTGAACTAAAATCAATTTTACAGATGATTGTCAGCGGCAATTTCAATTTTATTCAGGCTTTTCCTGGATTAATGGAATTTATAATAACAACTGTCTCCACCATTTTAATGGGCAGATTTTTCTGTGGATGGCTCTGTGCCTTTGGTACTTTCAATGACTGGATTCACATAATATCAAAAAAGGTCTTTAAAATTAATTTTAAAGTAAGTGAACAGCTTGATTCTATATTGAAATATATAAAATATATAATTTTATTTATCATCCTGATCCTCCTATTTAAAGGTGGAAACACTATTTTAGATGGTTCAAGTCCCTGGGATGCCTTTGCACAGATAAGTGATCTGTCCAATGTACTGTCGTCTTTAACCGTTGGATTTATACTTTTGGTTTTAATAACTCTGGGAAATATTTTTATTGAAAGATTTTTCTGCAGATATCTGTGTCCTCTGGGTGCCGTATTTTCCCTGGTATCCAGAATGGGTATATTTAAAATAAACAAACCCGGTGACAAATGCGGCAGATGCAGACTATGCACAGATAATTGTTCAATGGGCTTAAAGCTCTACAGCATGAACAGTGTCAAAGGGGGCGAATGCATAAATTGTCTAAAATGTATAGAAACATGCCCCAGGAGAAATCCTCGTGCAAGCATACTGGGTGAAGATGTGAATCCAGCAATGGCAGGTTCTTTTGCCATTGTCATCTTCACAGGTATATATGGTTTAACCAATTTAGGAAGTTCAATTTTAACACAAAAAGGCCTAGCTTCCCCAAATAATGTAGTCTCCACCAGTAAAAGCAAAACGTCAAACAGCAATAGTCAAACTGCCGTAAATTCAAATGCTTCACAAAAAGCTAAATACAAAGACGGTACCTATATTGGAACCGGCACAGGATTTCATGATGGTACAACAAAAGTCTCCGTAACTGTAAACGGCGGGCGGCAAAATCACTGATATAAAAACAATATCAACAGGTGATACTCCAAGATTCTATCAATACGTTGAAGACACCATACCTGATGAAATAATTTCAGCCCAGTCAAGTTCAGTTGACACCGTATCCGGAGCTACCTACAGCAGCAGAGGACTCATCGAGGCAGTTCAAAATGCATTAGATAAAGCTGTTTAATATTCTATAGAAGAGTAAACCTGAGTCTGCCGAGGCAGGCTCAGGTTTATATCCTTCAATCACTAAATTCACATCTTTGACACAGTGATTTAATTGTATTTATCAAATCTTTTTCAATATTGGAAATCCTGTGTCTTTTGTTGATTACCATTATGACTTCTATTTCCAGGCCTGTATTATTTATAAGAATCGTATTTATTGAATCGGAACCTTTATAATAATTAATCATCATTTTTGGTACAAAAGATATGCATGTACCATCACCTACAACCTTCTCTATTATATTTAAATTATCAAATCTATAAGCCACCTTTAGATTCCCATATTTATGTAATATTTGGGAAATGCCGCATCTTGTCTCATATCCAGTATTATAAAGTGCCACAGGCTGATTTAATGCTTCTTCTATAGAAATTGTCCTTCTACCTCCAATTGTGGAATTCTTGCCTGCAATCACCATAAGATTATCTTTGAAAAGTTTCTTTATGATAATATCGCCAGATTTCACATATTGTTCTGTTTTCAAGTTAATACTTATATCCGCTCTTCCTGAGAGTACATCATGGAGTATATCATTTGACTCTCCCACTTTTACCATCAAATTTATTTTAGGATGCTTATACTTAAATGTGGTGAGTATATTTACCATTATTGTATTGCAAAAGCTGGGCTCAACTGCAATGCTGATATCTCCAGTAAGTTTCATGGCATTATTTCTGGTAATATTTTTTATTTCTTCTATCTCATCTATAATGCGAGCTGCTTTTTCTATCACATTTTTGCCTATCTCTGTAGGTACCATTCCCTTATTAGTCCTCTTAAAAAGTGTAACTCCCAATTCAAGCTCCAGCTTTGAGATAGATGAACTAATTGCAGGCTGTGACATATAGTTCCTTTCAGCAACCATTGAAATGGATTTAAATTGGGCAACTTCCACTATATAGTAAAGCTGATCTAGACGCATAATATAATTTTCCTCCTTAGAATACCTGCACTTTAGGCAATTATATCATGCAGCATTACTGTTTACAAATTTATCCGAATCAGGTCAAAATACCATTTACTATTTCAATTAAACCTTCTTTTGAATTCAATCCACGAATTTTCTTTACAATTTCTTCATCATGAAATATAACTATGTTGGGTATTCCCTGCAGCCTGAACCTGTAAAACAACTCCTCATGTTTATCCACATCCACCCAGTATGCTTCAATCCTGCCCCTGTATTCATAAGCTACCCGCTCTACAATTGGTATTTGTTCCCTGCACACCTTACATCTGCGGGCCCCAAAAAGTACCAGTGATGGCATATCATTTTCAAAAGTGAATCTATCAAAATCCTTTTCACCAATTTTTTTCAATGCCATCCTATTCATCTTTTTCGTCATCTTCCTGTATCTGATCTATTAAATATTCCCTCATTTCAAAAAACTCTTTTTGTGATCTAATAGATCTAAAATCTCCTTCTTTAGGCCTTGCCACAGGGTTTTTATATTCCCTGACTATTCTTCCCGGATTAGAATGCATAACAATAATTCTGTCTCCAAGTAAAAGTGCCTCATCTACATCGTGAGTAATAAAAAACAAGCATTTTTGAGTCTGCTGCCATATAAAATAGAGATGTTTCTGCATTTTTTCACGGGTAAGAGCATCGAGAGCACTAAAGGGCTCATCCAAAAGTATTATTTTAGGATTGGCTGCCAGTGTCCTTGCAATGGCGGCCCTCTATTTCATGCCTCCGGAAAGCTGGTGGGGATACAATTTGGCATAATCCTTCAAACCCACTAGTTCCAAATAATGAGAAGCTATTTCAACTCTTCTTCCTTTAGTCATTCCCTTCATCTTCAATCCAAACTCCACATTCTTTTCTATATTTAACCAGGGAAGCAAATTAGGCTGCTGGAACACCACACCTACCTGTGGATCCGGATTTGTATGCGGACTGCCATCTATAAAAACAGTTCCTTCAGAGGGCGTCAAATACCCTGCAATAATATTTAAGAGAGAAGATTTTCCGCATCCCGAAGGTCCAAGTACACATACAAAATCATTACTATACAGCTGAAGATTTACATTTTCAAGAGCACGGATATCTTTTCCCGACTGATTATAGGTTAGACTTATATTTTTCAGAATTATATTTGATTCAGTACCTTCCTGCTTTAAAAATAAAGGCATACGTGCTGGCTGTATCATAACCATACTCCCTCCATTTATTTATCATATAATTTAGTCAATATAGCCTTCTGATATACGGACAATTCCGGTGAAGATTTTATTGCCTTTTGTGTCAGCAGATAATCGCCTGTACTCTTTAATAATTTTCCAAAGTTACCTGGATTGCTTGAGGTTCCAAAATACTTTGGATCGGTCTGCTCTTTGGAATCCAGAACAATTATTTCTTTCATGGATTTAAGAGTATCCTGCTCCGATAATCCAAGCTCCTTTGAAAGGACTGCGGCAGATTTTTCCGGCTGTTCCTTGTATTCATGTACAGAGTCATTTAAAACAGAAATATACTGTTTCATAACATCAGGATATTTATCTGCAAAGCTTTTGCTTACAATGCCAAGCTCACCTGTGATAATTCCCTTTTTAGCCAGGTCTCCCGAGCTTACGATCACTTTACCGCCATCAGCCAGAAGTTTTGATTTGGTGGTTTCCCATACATATGCTCCCTGAATATCACCTCTCTGCCATGCAGCCAGTATATCAGGCATCTGCATGTCAAGAAGTGTAAGCTGCGACTCTTTAATATTATTCAGCTTTAAGGCACCCAGCAAACTAAAATGTGAAGTTGAACTGAAAGTAGTAGCTATTTTCTTTCCCTTTATATCGTCAATGGAATTTATTCCCGAATCTTTCTTTACTACAAGTGCTTCACTGTCACCTATAATATCATCCAGATAGTATATATAATATGGAAGTTTATTTGCTATTCCCGTTGCTGCAGGGGGTGTACCTATAGTTGCCAGATCCAATGATCCACCTGCCATAGCTGTAATTATATCACGGCCTGCATCAAATTTTATCCATGAGATTTTTGTCCCGGGAAATTTTTTCTCCACAGCTCCCGTGGCCTTTGCAAGAAGCTCTCCATTTGGAGATGTCATATATCCAATACGTATTTCTTTGGGCTTGTTTTGTCCGGCTGAAGAGCTTGTTTTATTGCTGCTCTGATCACCACCGCCCTGGCATCCTGCTGCAAAAGTCAAAATTACCGCAATTAACAACATAAATACAATTTTAAAATATTTCTTTGTTTTCATCATTTCTCCTCCTCTTCCCCAACCCAGGGTGAAACCTTTCTAAGTGCAAGTCTAATGCAGGCATCGATAAATATGGCAATCAGGCCCATAATTACAATTCCCATATAGACAACATCATTCCTTAAAAATTTACTTGCATCCAGCACCATCCACCCGATTCCAGAAACTGCAGCAACCATTTCAGCTGCTACCAGGGTAGCATAGGATACTCCCACCGCCGTCCTAAAGCCCGTCAATATATCCGGCAGACAAGATGGAAATATCACATAAATAAACAATTTGAATTTAGATGCCCCAAGTGACTTGCAGCCGTTTATTCTGTCCCGGGGTATCTTTTTAACACTGAATACCGTATTGATAAACAATGGGGCAAATCCGCTCAAAAAAAGCAGTATTATTTTTGAAACATCAGTTATTCCAAACCACAACACCAAAAGTGTATAATAGGCAAGAGGCGGAAGCGGCCTGTAAAACTCAATAAAAGGATCCAATATGGCCATCAGAAGCCTTGAGCCGCCTGCCGCAAGCCCCAATGGTACCGCCGTTATAAAAGCAAAAAACAGTGCTGTAAATAATCTTCTCATACTCGAAAATATATGAAAAAATAAGGAATGACCTTTATAGCCTTCTCCCAGTATTTGAATAAATACCGACCAGACATCCCCTGGTGATGGTAAAAACACAGGATTGAACAAATTGAGCTTGCTGCCTGTATACCATATCAGAAATGCCACAACAACTGATATTATAGAAATAATTCTATATTTATATTTTTGTATGGTAAAATTATTTTTTGATATTTTCTTTAACATAAAAATCATTCCTTAAATAACGAATTATTATTTTATCTAGAGCCTCTTTACTGTGAAAGCCTGTAATTTTCCTTGCTACCTCTCCATCTTTAAATATTAAAATAGTGGGTATACCGCTTAATCTAAACCTCTGAACCAATAACTCATGTTTATCCACATCAACGGAATAAATATTTAACCTGTCAAAATACTCCTCTGCCATTTTCTCCAAAATTGGATGCAGCATTTTACAGGCACCGCATCTATCTGCGTTAAAAAATACTATTGCCGGAGTATCGCTGTCAAAGGTGAAACTGTCAAAATTTTTCTCGTCAATGCTCAAAATAGAACTCTTATCCATAAAATGAATCACTCCTCCAGGGCCTGATATATTATTCCACCTTCTGCATTTTTAGGCACGGGAATCCCCGCCAGATAGCTTATAGTTGGAACTATATCCACTACTCCCACATTTCTATCAATGATTTCTCCACTTTTTATCCCGGCTCCTACTGCAGCAAACAATGCTTTCATGGAATGTCCCAAAAGTTCGTGGTTACTCAATCCATTTCCATGACATCTGGTAAATTCAGGCTCCAGTATATAAAATATATCTCCAGAATTTTCACCACCCAGTCCAAGGACCTCCATATCTTTTCTGTTCAATGCAAAGCTTATGACTCTTCTCCCGGTTTTAGGATCCCTGTAATTGTACAGATCATCTATTATTTTTTCTACCAATTTATCATAATCTTTAGGATCAACAATTCCTTCAGGATCCCTTCCCTTTAAATTTATATATATAAATGCAGCTCTTTGGGAAATCGCAGTGGTATGCTGCCAATCTATCTGCAGTTTTCCATCCACCTCTTTTAATTTAGTGTATCCAAGCTCTCCCATTACACCTGTATTGATTCCCCACATATCCCCTATTAGAGGAAATTCTGTTTTAGGGTTTTTTCCCACACCACCGTGATCGGAAACAATAAATATGGTTGTTTGCCCGTCAAGTCTCTTCAGCATTTCTCCTATAAATTTATCACTCAATTCATATATTCTGTATATTAAATCCCTATATCTTTCGTATTCTTTCGAAGTCTCCTCAAATGTATAATCCAGATAAAAATGATTGTACATGTCAATTCCATGCATATGAACATAAAAAAGATCCCATTCTTTATTATCAAGCAGATAATTAATAGCTTTTACATGCCAGTCATACATCTCTGTAATGGATTCAAGCATAATTTCATCGGCGGTCTTATTCAATCTGTCATAATTGGTAGGTTGAAGCATGGGTCCTACTTTATCATATATTTCCCCTCCTATCTTGTCCGGATAGAAATATTTTCCATTGTATAAATCCAGTACAAAAGAATAATAAAATTTCAGCTTGCTTCCATCGCTTTCCAGGTTGATTATTCTTATTTTATAAGCTACTTTGGTACTTTTGCCATCTATTCTGTAATTGTCATAGATCCAATTGCTCCATTCACCTGCTTTTGCCTCTCCAATTGGATTTTCATCTTTTTTTCTCCTATATATCTTTACCTTATTATAATTTTTACCGTCCTCTGCTACTATAAGTCCATATCTTCTGGCCATGCCGCTGTTTACAGGAAGCACAACTTCCTTTGCTCCATCAGGTGCATTTTTCCATCCAGAAGCCCATCTAATGGGAGTTGTTATCTGATCCGCATTTGGAACGTCTGCAGAGGATTCACCAGTCTCTTCAGAAGTCACAATGTCAGGTTCAGTATATCCATATCCATCGTACTCTGACTTGCTTATGTCAGCTTTTATAGATGAAACCTCCCCCTCAACTCTGCAGTCGGTACCTGTATTGTCCAATACATGGGGTATTTCTTTTATTGGAAAATCACCTTCAATACAGTTATATACTTTTTCATAATCCACATATCCCCTTAAATTTGTATATATACTTGTCCCATCTACATATATATCATTTTTAGTCTTTGGCGGCCATGCAGTGGGATAATTAAACAATATGCTTTTTTTGCCTGAACGGGCATAAGCCTCCCATATGGTTTCTGCCTTTAACAGCTCAGAATTAAAACCATAATCCAGCTTATCAAGCGGATTCCCAAGTGTATGATTCCAAAAACAAGTTATACCATGAGTATTGGGAAATGCTCCAGTAGCCAGAGATGCCCAGTTTGGAGGAGTGATTGCCGGCAGGACACTTCTCATGGAATAATCTTTTGTCGTAACACCCCGGGATATTACCTTCTTAAAATTTGGCAGCTTTCCTTCTGCTACATATTTTTTTACCTGCAGTGCATCTGCTCCATCCAGCCCCAGCAGGAGTACTTTTTTAGCTTTTATATTACTATATGACATTTTTTACCTCCCAAAAATACATAATAAAATAAAAAAACCGGATAACAAATTAAATACACAGCTGCGTACTGTATAAAAACTTGCCTCCAGTTTTCTGGTCAACAATTTTAAATTTAGGTACATACTATAGCATTTTGTGTTCACTGTCAATTAATTAATATTTATGCCCCCGATAAATCTCAGTTATTTTACTGTTTTGCAATGGATTTTACCCCTGACATTATTGCCCAATTAAAAGATACATGATATTGAAATTAGCAGAAAAAAGCATCTGATACATAGGTACCGGTGCTTATTTGCATAATTTATGATTTTTTATAAAATTCCCATACAACTTCGATTAAATGCTTTCCAGGGCTATGAGCGCTGCCCCTACAGCACCCACTATCTGCGGTTCCTGTGGTATAAATATTTTGCTGCCAAGCTTTTCTTCGAGACATTTCACCACACCTATATTTTTGGCAACTCCCCCGGTCATCATATAAGCTTCTTTTTTGCCAACTCTGTTTGCAAGAGAAAGTGTCTTTGTTGCAACTGACTTATTCAGTCCATGAATTATATCCGGTATTTCCTTATTCTGCGCAATAAGCGATACAACCTCAGACTCCGCAAACACAGTGCACATACTTGTTATATCTATATCTTCCTTCCAATTCAAGGATCTTTTTCCCATTTCATCTAATGGAACTTCCAGAGTGCGGCTCATCATCTCGAGAAACCTTCCCGTACCTGCCGCACATTTGTCATTCATGGCAAAATCCATCACTTTTCCCCCATCATCCAGCCTTATGACCTTACTGTCCTGCCCTCCTATATCAATTATGGTTCTAATCTCATTATTCAGAAAATAAGCTGCCTTTCCGTGACATGTTATTTCAGTTATTTCTCTATCTGCAAAGGGAATGCTTACACGTCCATATCCCGTGGAAATTATTCTGGAAAGCCTGTCACGTTCTATTCCTAATTTTTTCAGAGCTTCTTTCATGGCCTTTTCTGCCCCTCTCTGACTTTTGGCACCAGTTCTGACTATTGAATAAGAAAGTATTTCTCTGTTTTTATCCATTATAGCAACATTTGTGGATGTGGAACCGCTGTCTATGCCTGCGACTAAAATATCATCCTTTATATTGGCACCATAATTTCCTCTATGTTGTGTATTCTTTGACTTGATTGTCTCAACAAAAGCCTCTATTCTGGTTTTCATCTGTCCATTCCCCTCTTCTGTATAATCGGTCTCTATTTTCAGCATAGGTATGGAAATTGATTTTTTTAATACAGCATATTCAAAAGAATAGGCATCACAAAATTTTGTGGTATGATATATTATGCCATCTAGCTCACCTGAATTTTCAGATAAAACCCTAATTCTATCCCTATTGTCCACCATTCTCATGCAGGGAAATGAATTCAATAAAAAAGAAGCATAGCTCAATAGGAAGTCCTCATCTTTTTCAAGTACAGTTGATTTTGTAAAATTTCCCGTACAGGTAAAATCAAAATCCACAGAAGCACCGGCTTCTTCAATTTGTCTGAGGGTAGAATTCTTTATTCTGGAACCCATAAGCGCAATTTTGATACCCGCTGATTTTTTATGTATCTCATCTTTTCTGGTATTGACCAATTCTATAAATTTATCCCTGTCAAACTTTTTTCCTGTAAATTTTTCCATTGACCTTATAAATTTCATCATTTCATTTTTCATAATGAGATCAGAGGCCCTATTTCTTTTTCTTGGAACATCTATAAGGTATACATATTTAAATTCAGCTGTGCTTTTAGCCACATCGTACAATCGTTTAATACTGTCACAGCAGTTTACAAGTACTAAATTACAGATTCCCGAATCAATACACTCCTCAAGTACTGCCTTTGCATAAGTGCATATATTGGGATGCATCAGAGTTTCAGCCCTGTTAAATCCGGAAACACGGGGAGCAATTTTTACTGCTTCCTGCCCAAAAGAACTTATAATATGAATTGGAGTGTATTTACATACATAACCTATCACTTTGCCACCTTCTGTCTATTGCTCAGTATTTCCATAAATGCTTCAACTCTGGTCTTAATTTGACCTTCATGGGCATTTCGTCTGTCTACACCGTCTCCATCTATAGATAGATAAGGTATATTTTTCTGTTTTAAAGCCTGCTTTAAAAGCATTGTACCACCACTGCACTCTTTACACCCAAAAGAACACAAATTTATGACGCCGCTGGCATTAAAATCCCGGGTCATCTTCATTATGTTTTGTATTTTCCTCTGGAAAGGACCATTGAGCCTGTTTTTGAGGAATTTTCTAGCCAAAGCCTCAAATGGATGATTATAATCCATCTCATCCAAATTATCTAAATTATAATCACAGGCAAGAAGTTGACAATCAGGATTCAGGTTAAGATAACTTTTTAGTGTTTCACTGTAAAAAGGCATGATATGGCTCCACAACACCCTTTTTCCACTATAATCAGGATATTTTTCTATATCCTCAGCCTGCATTTTATAAAAATTCAGTATTTCTGCCCTGCCTATTCCAAGATGAGATGCAAATAATTTGTACATCTCCAGTGTAAGAGTATTTGGAAAATACTTGTATTTAAGTCTCTCGTAAAATTTACGCATATATACTTTAGTGCTATTCTCAATTTTTATCACTTCTTTAAATTTATCCTCATCAAATTTTAATTTCATTATATCCTGGATAAATTCCACTATTTCATGGAGCTGTCCCACCACATATGCTTCCGTATCCTCATTATATTCATAGGGTATATCTAAATAATAATAGGGTATGTTGTACTTATGAGAAACAAACCTTATGGTATTAAGATTGCCATCACATATCATAGAGGAGGTTAGGGAAAATCTTGGTTTTGGAATAACTTCCTCCTCTACGGCCCCTATAAATGCCTTGTGATAACTGCAGAGGGTGTCGGAAATACCTGATCTCTCAGCACAGTCTATAAACACATCCTCACATTGGGTACCTGAAAGGAAGGAAGAAAATCCTTCAATTAAAAATGGATTTATACCCATGGCATAAAATATTTCAACAGGTGAAAATATGGTAACAAAAGCTGAATTGTCAGGATTTTTAAGGGGGTTAAGTATAAAATCAACGCAGAGTTGATTTAAATAATTAAGAGAAGGAGGTATCTTCTTATCCCTAAATTTTGAAACTAAAAATTTTTCAAAAGAAAATCCAAATTTTAATAAATTAAATGCCTTAGAAGGATTATCTACACTTTTTTTTATATACTTTCCATAAGATTTAATCAAGTCCATTTTAAAAACCTCTCTACCTTTAGTCCTGAAATTATGTTATCATATTATATTGTAAAATGCAAAATTTGCAAATTACCATTGGAAAATACAAGAGGAGGAACTATTTTGAAAAATTATCGTGAACTTCAGCAATTGCTATTATCAATAGATGGAAGAGGTTATTCTGCCTACAAGGAATTAAGAGGTGAATACAATTTTGGGAAATACGTACTTTCTGTGGATCACGTCCAGTCGGATCCCTTCGCCCCACCATCGAAAGCACGTATAATCATGTCCAGAAAGGAAGCAGGTTTCCCTGAAGAATTTTTGAATTCAAAATATAAAATAATAGCAGTATCCGACTTTTTGACAAGAACTTTTTCACACAATATTAAAAATTTCAATGGAGCTCCAAATATAAAAAAGTTAAGTACATTTCTATCCATAGACACCTGTGGGCAGGAGATGCTGGAGAGAACATCTGCAGTCATAAAGCAGGATCATATTGAAGCCAGATTTGAAGTTGAACTGCCCGCTTCCGGGCGAAGAATTCGCGGTAAATCCGCCATTGAAATTTTTTTCGATATACTCCCCGGAATTGTAAATTCATCACTGCTTTTTAAAAACATAAATGGAACCAAATTAAAAAAACAAATTGATCTAATACTCGATCAAGAATTTATCAGAGAAGAATTAAACAAAAAAGGTCTTATAGCTTTTATCGCCAACGGAGCCATTTTACCAAGGGAAAACGGAATATCCGACAGACCGTTAAAAGAGGCAGGTGCAGTTCCCTTTAAAAGTCCTGAAAGCCTTGAAATAGAATTGTCTCTTCCAAATCACGGTACAATAAAGGGAATGGGAATTCCAGAAGGCATAACCTTAATTGTAGGAGGTGGATATCATGGAAAATCCACACTTTTAAAAGCCCTTGAACTTGGAATATACAACCATATTCCAGGCGACGGCCGGGAATACGTAATAACCAGAAATGATGCTGTTAAAATACGTGCAGAAGACGGCCGCAGAGTGGAAAAGGTAAATATCAGTCCCTTTATAAACAATCTTCCAAACAATAAGGACACCTTTAAATTCTCCACGGATAATGCCAGCGGAAGCACCTCCCAGGCAGCAAATGTGATGGAAGCTCTGGAATGTGGAAGCAAGCTCTTATTGATAGATGAAGATACTTCCGCCACAAATTTCATGATAAGGGATGGGCGCATGCAGAAACTCGTTTCAAAGGATAAGGAGCCCATTACCCCTTTTATAGACAAAATTCGCCAGCTATACCACCAGTACAAGGTTTCGACTATATTGATTGTAGGTGGATCTGGAGATTATTTTGACGTGGCAGACCATATAATCATGATGGATGAATACATCCCAAGAGAGGTTACAGAGCAGGCTAAAAATATTGCAGATAGTTCTGGATATAAAAGAGAAAAATCAGGTGAAACCATTTTTGGAGATATAACTCCCCGAATACCTCTAAAATCCAGTTTTGCCCATACAGGAAGATCATTTAAGATAAAGGCCAAGGGAAAGCATATAGTTCTCTATGGTAGATCATCTATAGATCTTTCGGCTCTCGAACAGCTTATAGACAGCAGTCAGACCAACTGCATAGCATTGATGCTCGATTTTATTTCAAGTAAACTGATAAATGACAAGATGTCAATTTCACAAGTTGCAGATGCATTGTTTCGTCAAATAGAAACTTCGGGGTTGGATTTTCTATCACCTCATGCAGGCCATCCCGGAAATCTGGCACTTCCTAGAAAATATGAGCTCTGTGGGGCGATAAACCGTTACAGAGGCCTTAAGATGAAAGAATAAAAGAATAATTATATTCAAGTATCAGAGCTCAAAGTGCATGTATATAAAGCAGGGAAGATTTTCAGTTGTTACCGAAAATTTTCCCTGCTTTCTCTGTTCATTATCAATTACAAATTGCTCATTGTACTAATTATCAGGATCTAAATACAACTTCTTCCTTGGAAAACATGACTTTTGCCAAAAATATAGTGGCTATCACATATACAACGTGCCATCCCAGTACTATGGAGATATGTACAGGACTAAATATTCCCGCAATGGCTTCTTTCATAACTGCCACTGCATTAACTATGGGAATATTAAAAAATAAAATTCCTATAGTTTTGGCGTCCATCATAAATGGTATATATGTCAAAATCATAACAGGTACTATAAACCCTCCAAGATAAGTATTGGCTTCCTTCATGGAACGGGCAAATATGCTTATAGATATTTCAATTGAGCTTAGCGCTATGAGTACAAATACAGATACCACTCCCATGACTACAAAGGCACCTATTGAAATTGTAACTCCTCCTCCATCTGAAAATATGTAAAGCATGGAACCTACCATGGAAGCTAATGTAACTATCAGTGTAATAAGTGCCACAGATGAAATAGCCATAAGTTTCCCCCAAAATATAGACATTCTTCCCACGGATGTCGACAAAAGAGGTTCAAAAGTTCCCCTTTCTTTTTCACCTGCCACCAGATCCGCTGCTATTCCTATAGTAGGACTTATCATAAAAATAATAAGCAGTGTTGGCAGTACACTTAAAATACCAAAAGCTATGGGATTATTGTCCCTTTTACTTAGAGCTTCTTCCTTTACTTCAAAAGGAGTCAATACCTGGCTGCTGATGCCTTTTGCCTGAAGTCTTCCATCAACAACAGATTTACTGTATTTATCAAAAATATCCTTTATCATGGAGGATGCCATGGAAGATTTATTTGAATCCTGATCATATATTATTTTGACATCCGTTTTACCTTCAGCTGCAACTTTCGAATCAAAGTCCACAGGCACATTTATTATAAGGGATATATCACCCTTTTTAAGTTTTTCGTCTGCATTTCCACTGTTATCTATTGTTATATTCTTCATATTTTCTAACATCTTATAAATTGAAGAATTTTCATTTCCCCTATAGGCAATGGTTATGTTTTTCTGAACGGATTCTGTGGTGTCTTTCATAGTAAAATCTATTATCTTAAACATGGCAGGATACATTATAATGGGAAGAAGTATTGTAAATATAAGAGTTTTCCTGTCCCTGAAAATATCTGTAAGTTCCTTTTTTAAGATTATCCAGAAATTATTCATGTATATCGCCTCCCACCAGTTTCATAAATATCTCCTCCATGTTGTCACTATTATACTTTGATTTTAAATATTCCACAGTTCCCTGTTCTACAAGCTTACCCTTATGAATTATTACAACTCTGTCACAGAGTTTTTCAACTTCTGCCATGGAATGGGAGGACAGCAGAATTATCTTGTTTTCACTTTTGCATTTAAAAATAAATTCATGTATGACCCTAGCTGCAGAAACATCTAATCCAGTGCTTGGCTCATCAAATAACATCACTTTTGGAGAATGTATTATAGCCCGTGCTATGGACACCTTCTGCTTCATACCCCTTGAAAATTTACCAGCTTTTCTGTCTATATATTCCGACATCTCAAGATCTCTTGTCAATTCAGTTATCCTTTTGTCTATTTTTTCCTGTGACATCCCATATAGTCTTCCAAAATATTCTATATTTTCCCGGGCCGATAATCTATCGTATATCCCAACCTCTCCTCCAAACAGAATTCCTATTTCTCCTCTGACCTTCGAAGGTTCCTCAATCACATCATATCCATTTACCACTATAGTTCCACCGCTTGGTTTCAACATTGTAGAAATCATCCTTAAAGTTGTGGTTTTTCCTGCACCATTTTCGCCCAAAAGTCCCACTATCTCTCCTTCATTGGCACTGAAAGACAAACTATCTACAGCTTTTACCTCCTTGAATTTCTTACTTACATTTTTTATTTCAAGCATATTTACCTCCTTTTACATATGAAGAAAGTATCTTCAGACACACCTGTCTTCATATATATCATTAAATTATACGATTTGTCAATGAATATAAAAAATTACTATAAAGAATATAT
>NZ_FXYI02000044.1:0-21950 GCF_900184915.1 Clostridium sp. HV4-5-A1G
AGATCTACACTTCTAGCTTCGTCTGCAGCGTCAGATGTGTATAAGAGTCTGATACTAAAATATATAGCTATTACTGCCGATGACTGCTGGTTAGAAGTCAAAGCTGTATTTTTTAGACTTTGACTTTCTTTGACCTTTATTGTATTATAATAACTGTAATAAGGATTAACAGACAATGAGACAGTTGGAAACAGCAAATTATGATGATTTAGGAGGTTGTATATTATGTTTGATATGATTCCATTCAGAAGAGATAATTCTTTAAGCAGGGGTGATGAATTTGAAAAATTCATGAGATCCTTTTTCAACCATGATTTTTTACCCGCTGGATTAAATGGTTTTGGCAGGGATTTTAAGGTTGATCTTAAAGAAAATGATGACTCCTATGTAGTTGAAGCAGATCTTCCGGGAATAAATAAAGATTCTATAGATTTAAGTTTTGAAAATAATTATTTGACTATATCTGCAAAGAGAGAAGATTCCAAGGAGGATAAGAGAGAAGATTTTGTAAGGCGTGAAAGAAGTTATGGAGAATTTAAAAGAAGTTTTTATATTGACAATGTAGATGACAAGAGAATCAGCGCCTCTTTTAAAGATGGAGTTTTGAAGGTAAATCTTCCAAAATCCGAGAAACACAAGGACAAAAGCAAGAGAATTGACATTAACTAAACTAATTGCTGTGGCACTGTGATTAATTTCACAGTGCCATTTTATGTTATAATTAAATACTATAAAAGTATAATAATTAATTGGAAATCTGTTTTTCGGATTTTGTGTAAGTACAGGAGGAAATTTTATGAGTCAGTGGGAAATGATAATTAGGTTGGTTCTTTCGGGAGTGCTGGGAGGTTTAATAGGTTTTGAAAGGAGAAGTCACTTCAAGGAAGCGGGACTCAGGACACATTTTGTTGTAGCAGTGGGCAGTGCCCTTATCATGTTAGTGTCCAAGTATGGTTTTACAGATCTGTTATATACAAATGCCATATCGGTGGATCCAAGCAGAATAGCTGCCCAGGTAGTGAGCGGGATTGGATTTCTCGGGGCTGGTACTATAATAGTGGAGCATCAATTTGTAAGAGGGCTGACTACTGCGGCTGGATTGTGGGCTACAGCTGGAATTGGCATAGCAATTGGTGCAGGTATGTATATTCCCGGTATAAGTGCTACTGTGCTCATCCTTGTGGCACTTGAAATATTCAATAAATTTAAAAAGACTGTCTCTTATTCTATGGGCAGGGCAGATCTTTCACCGGATGGGATCAATCCTGCGCTGGATACTTTGAAAAATTCAAAAATAAAAATATCAGGCATTCAAGTGAATAGGCATTATAACAAAACTGACAAGGATTTGGAGGTAAGGCTTACCTTTAGAATTTATACTAAGAATCAAAATGAAACAAAAAAAATTATGGTAAGTCTTCTAAAAATACCTTATGTAAAAAACGTGAATATAGAATGATATAGTAGTAGAATATAGGGGAAAGTAATAATTATTATTAAGACGGGTGTTGCCATTTTATATGCCGGTTGGATGGAGAAGGTGTAAAATGTATGATTATTAATTGTGATAAGCTATTAAAGGAACATAAGACTATAAAGACAAAAAAAGCGGCAAAAAGAGTGAAATTCATAGGAATATTTAACAAAGATGTGTATAATATAACAGCTCCCTTTTTAAATAATGGAAGGATTGTAATAGCTGGAAGGGTTGAGTCCAAAATGGGAAGGGATTCCATGGTATTGTTTTTTGAAAAATATAAGGACGCCTGGTGTCATGTAGTTGAATCACCTATTATGGAATTGGAAGATCCTTTTTTCACCAAGATAGGCGATGAGCTGGTGATAGGCGGTGTAGAGGTGTTTAACAGCATAAATAACCCTTATAATCTTATATGGAGAACCATAATGTATAAGGGAAGGGATATTTTTCATCTGAAGCTTTTTTTTGTGGGTCCTGACGGTATGAAGGATTTGCGTATAGCTGAGCTCAAGGATGGAAGTATAGGAGTTTTGACACGTCCACAGGGAGCCAAGGGAGGAAAGGGAAAAATAGGTTTTACAAAAATCAGGAGATTGAATGATCTGAGTATGGGAGTTATTGAGGATGCGCCAATTTTGAATGACTTTTTACATGATGATGAGTGGGGCGGAATAAACAGTATATATCCTATTGATGAAAATAACATTGGATTACTGGGACATATAGCTAAAATGGATGAGGACGGGATGAAGCATTATTATTCCATGACTTTTGTATTGGATATGAATTCTATGAGATACAAGGATGTAAAAATAATTGCAACCAGGGAGGATTTTTTGCCTGGACCAAGTAAAGACGGAAGTTTGTACGATGTTGTATTTAGTGGTGGACTTGAATTTAAAGATAAAAAAGCGGTCTTGTATGCCGGAATAAGCGATATTGAAGCCCAGACTCTTGAGATAGATAATCCTTTTTATGAATATATGCGTAAAAAAGGAGAAGTGTCATGATGAATATAAAAAGGTGTAAATTTAATCCCATCGTAACCTGTAAAGATGTTGTTCCCTCCAGCAGGGATTTTGAAGTCATAGGTGCGTTTAATCCTGGCGCGGCCCTCTATAAAGGTGAAATAGTACTTGCCATGAGGGTTGCAGAGAGGTTTAAGGACAATAATGATGGGCATATAAAAATTCCAGTTATAGACGGGCAGAGTGCTGCTCTGAAAACTGTAGATCTGGATAAGGAAGATGACAGATATGACTTTAGTGATTCCAGGGTAATTAAAGAGAAAGATAGTTGCTGCGATTTTGTATATCTCACTTCCATGTCCCATGTAAGGCTCGCCAGAAGTACGGATGGAGTGAATTTTAAAATAGAGGACAAACCTTTCATATTTCCGGAAAATAGATACGAGAGCTTTGGCATCGAGGATCCGAGAATAACTGAGATAGACGGCAGCTATTTTATAACCTATAGTTCAGTATCACAATATGGAATTGTCACTAGCCTAGCCGTAACTTCTGATTTTAAGGATTATAAAAAGCTCGGGAATATTTTTGAAACGGAAAACAAGGATGTAGTGATTTTCCCTGAAAAAATAAATGGCAGGTACTTTGCACTAAACAGGCCCGTATCAAAAAGTACAGGTGATCCTGTCATCTGGATATCTGAATCCTATGATCTTCTCCATTGGGGGAATCACAGAATATTGGCATGTACTAGAAAGGGTCACTGGGATTCTGAAAAAATAGGTGCCGGGATACCTCCTGTTAAAACAGATAGAGGCTGGCTGGAATTGTACCACGGGGTGGATGATCAGGGGCATTACAGCATGGGAGCTCTTCTGCTCGATGTCAACTGCCCTTCAAGAATTATTGCCCGCAGTGAGAAACCGCTTCTTGATCCCAGGATGGATTATGAAACAGGGGGATTTTTTTCAAATGTGGTTTTTCCCTGTGGTGCAGTAAAAAAACATGAAAAATTGTATATATATTATGGTATATCGGATAATTCCATTGGGCTTGCAGCTGCAGCATTAGAAGATATCTTAAGCACCCTTGGCTAAGATCAAGGGTAGCTGTTGGGTGGCTATCCCCCCGGTCAGGTTATCCCCGGCCAGGCTGCTCCCGCAGCTCAAGCTGTTGCCGGGGGTTGTAAATAAATTGTAAATAAATTGTAAACTGTGAATTGTCAATTGTGCATTGCCTAAAGTTCTGCTGTGATATTGCCCGTTTCTGAAAGATCATAGCCTCCTATACCTGCAAGCTCCTGCTTGAATTTATCCGACTTGAGTATTTTGGTTATCGAGTTAAAAGGAGGATTATCCATGTCATCTTTTTTTATGACAAGTTCATATCTCTCTTTTTGAAGTGGTATAAAATCTATGTTTTGAACTTGAAGGCTGGTTTTTTCATTTCCAATGCCGACATCTGCTTCTCCCCTGGCCACGGTGCTGGCTACGGCAAGGTGGGAAAGACATTCCCTGTTGTAGCCTGATATGTTTTTGCCCTTTATATTGAGCAGTCTCAGGTGCTCATCTAAGAGTATTCTGACGCCGCATCCCCTTTCCCTGTTTATTAAATTGATATCCGGTCTTTTAAAATCTTCCCAACTGTGAATATTTTTAGGATTGCCCTTTGCAACATAAAAGCCTTCCATGCGGCAGGCCAGGTGGATTATAACGGTGGGTATGCCGGGAATAAGCCTCCTTACAAAAGGTATATTGTATTTCCCGGAGTCTCCATCCCATAGGTGGGCGGTAGCTACCTGTACTTTTCCCATGTAAAGCCCCAGTAATCCCTTGTAACTTCCAACATATGAACGAAATGTCCTGATTTCAGGATAGTGCATCTCTATATAACGGGACAGTATATCCAAAAGCATATCCTGACCGCAGATTACAAAATCATCCTCTCTGGTATTTCCCGGGTAAAGAATATCTAAAAGTGAAGAATTGTCCTTTTTACGTGTATTGGTCTGCCGCCTGCCAGTATTCTTTTTCCTGTTTTTATATTCCTCCACATCTCTCGTATCCACTCTAATTTTTTTACCTACTTTATAACCTTTTAACTCCCCTCTTTTTATCAATTCGTATACTGTGTTCTTGGCTATTTTCAACATATCTGCGACTTCCTGCGGAGTTAAGGCAGTGTTCCCTGACATAATATTCCTCCTCATACTATTCTAACAATAATTTTAGTACATATTTTTTAGAAATACAAATTGATATTAGAAACTGTGTTAAAATAAGTTATGACAAGGAGTGAAACAATATGAAAATAGCAATTATTTCTGATATACACGGAAATCTGGAAGCACTCAGGGAGGCTTTCTCCAATATAGAAAAAAAAAAGGCGGATGCTGTAATATGCCTTGGAGATTTGGTTGGCTATGGTCCTTATCCAAATGAAGTTGTGGAATTTATAAGAGAAAAGCATATATTGAACATACTGGGCAACTACGATGCAGCAGTGCTTGAAAAAAAGTTCAACTATATAAGAAATAACAGGATCAATGAATTCTGCATGCCCTGGACAGCTGGTGAACTTAAGGAGGAAAACAGGGCCTATTTGAAATCACTTCCGAGGGAAATAAATCTTCAGTTTTTGGATAAAAAAATCTGCTTTGTACACGGAAGCACCAGATCCATAAATGAATATCTTCTGAAAAATTCAAGGGAAGCATCGGAAGTCATGGAGGCTTTTGCAGGGGATGTGCTGGTGTGCGCCCACACCCATATACCCTGTGAAAGCAGATACGGTTCTAAAATACTTATAAATGACGGCAGTATCGGAAAACCCAAGATAGGCAGGCCCAATGGCACTTATGTGATCATGGATGTAAAATATGGGGATGTATATGCAGAACTGGTGGAGTTTACCTATGATTATGAGAAAACTGCAGCTGCCATGGAGCAGAAGGGCATAATAAAAGCCTGCATTGACAACATAAGAACCGGAATGGAATAAATTCAAAAAGTTCAAAGTTTAGATATGAAATGATGAAGGTTTTCGGCATATGCCGAAAACCAGCTAGATTTGATATTTGTTTTTTGTACTCTGAACTTTCTATTGAAGGTTACTCCTGATTCAAGTTGTTCAGGGCATCTGTGAGTCTTACATATAGATCGTATATTCCGCTGTTGCTGTTTTGAACATCTGCAATATCGTTCATTTCATTGCTCAAGTTCTGTAATTTCTGAGATCCTGTCTCTATTTTGTTTTGATTCTTCTCAGCTATTCCATCTTTAATGGAATTCAGTATTTCTATGCAGCTATTTGTATAGCCTATGGATTGATTTACAGCATTTATCTGTTTATTTATGCTGTCTATATACTGTTTGTTTAGGGGTTCCAGACCTTCCGGAACAGATAATTTGGATACATCATCTCTAAATGTTGTCAGGTTATTTTTATAAGTTGTAAGATACGAACTTCCGGTAGTAAGCACCTGGATCATCTGATCAAGATACTGCTGCATTTCCTCGGCACTGCTGGCGGAATCTAACTCTGACATTGTATTTGTGGCATTGGTATAGGTTTGATTTAATTCGTCTGCAGTATTGTAAGTTTCGTTTTCATAGGATTCACAATAATCTTTTAAATTATTTACATAATCTTTTTCAGTCTGCGGCACTGCCGATGGAGATTTTAGCAGATATTCCACAGGTAAATCTACAGAACCTAATCCTCCGAGAAGGTATATGTTCCTGTAATTTTTCTCATCTATAAAACTTTTTTGATTTGATATATCGCTTCCATCGGTTAAAATTATAGGTGCATTCAATTTGGCGGCCAGTGCACTCCCCGAAAGTGCATCGGGAAAGTTTTTGCCATTTGCAAGTATTGCTGTATTTGAATTGAAGCTGAAGTTTTTGCATATGCTCATAGATGTATCATATCTTGTAGCTCCGCCTAATCTTTCTATGTTGTCATCATTTAAATACGGCAGCTGGGATTTTAACTCATCTACGGCGGTTTCAGATACAGAAGCTTGTCCGCCAATTACGTATACTTTGGATGGTTCTATAGATGAAATCAGATCCCTGGTCTCTGAAGGCAGGCTGTCTGTATTTACCAGGAATATAGGATATCCCTTTGAAGCAGCTATGCTGGATATGCTCAAGGCGTCAGGAAAGCCCCATCCATTTGCCAAAACTATTGGAGTTCCGTTTGTGACTTTCAGTGAATTGATTATATATTTGTTGGTGTCGAATCTGTTGGATCCGCCCAGTCTTGTAAAATTGGCATTTTCGTAACCCATTTCTTTAATATGATCTAAAATGTCCTCGCTTATGGATGAACCGCCCCCGAGAACATAGATGTTTCCGGAAGAATTCAAATGATCTTTTATATATTCAAAGACATTGGAATTGTTATCTGTGCTGTCATTCAGTAAGAGTATGGGAGCGTTGTATTTTTTTGATAAAACGCTGCCGCTTAGAGCATCCGGAAAATCTCTCCCGCTTGCAAGTATTATGTTTTGAAGATTTCCGGTTTTAAAACTAGATGCAATTTTTATAGATGTTGCATATCTGTCAGTACCCGCAAGTCTTGTTACGTTGTACGTAGTCTTAGCGTAGGCTGGAGCTGCGGTACAGAGTAACATGGTTAGACTTACAGCTAATCCTACTATTTTTTTCATTATATGTATTTTCCCTCCCTTAAAAGTATATACTTAAAGTTTAGCACAAATGTGGGAAAAACTATATAGGGAAAGCATGAAATTTACACTTAATATCATGTAAAATTATAGCTGTATCTATGGAAATGTATATGTAATTATGGTAAAATTAGTTCACTGGTAAGATATTGGTAATATGGATAGTTGCTTGGATACCACAAGAATGAAAAATTACTGTAGTGTGTGAAAGGGGGGAAAATATGAACAAAATAAAAACATTTGCTGCAGCGGTTATAATTATATTTTGTACAAGCACCTCAGTTTTTGCCCAGGGAAATACCCTGGATATTGATGCTGCCATTGATGCTGCGGTAAAAGAGTCTTATGAAGTGAAAAGTGCTGATATTTCAACACAGCAGGCTCAAAATTCATACAATCAGGCAGTTAAAAATGCTGCTAACTATGGAGATCAGTTGGATGAGGGTGGAGACACTTTAGATAGCTATACTAGGCTTACACTTTTGCAGGGCATAGCGAATCCTCCTGCAGAGGCCAAATTTTCCATTTACAAGTACTCTAATATGGGCAAAGTTGCTGAAAATCAGGTGAAATTATCTGCTTACACCCAATATACGGCCCTTATGGATTTTAAGGATGCACTTGACCTCGAAAAGCAAAAATTTCAAAGTGCGAAAGATCAATATAATATTTCACAATTAAAACTAAAGCTGGGAACGGCTTCTCCGGCAGATGTAAAGCAGGCAGAGGCAGATTACTACAGTGAAAATTTAAATCTGAATAAGGTCCAGAGACAATATGATCTTGCAGTTATGAAAATAAATCAGGTTTTGGACAGGGACATATATACAAAGTACGATGTGCTTCTCAGGGATAAAATCACAGAGTCACCCTATATAAGAAGTTATGATAATTATGTAAGTGATGCGCTGAAAAACAGGGCGGAAATTTTAAATGCACAGGAAAATGTGAATCTCAAAAAATTTGAATATGATATTATAAAAGGGGTATTTCCCTCTAAATATGACACTATGAACCAGATTGGGCAGTATGATGTAAATCAGGCACAGGATGCACTTGACATTGCTGAAATAAATATACCTGTTGAAATAAACAATCTGTATAGTGATTTACAAAACAAGTCCAAGATGCTTGATTCCAAAAAAGATGCTTTTAATCTGGCGCAGAGAAATTATAATGTTGCCAGAGTCAAATATAATGCAGGTGTGATGAGCAAAGTGGATTTTGACGTCCAGGCAAGCAATTTAAAGGCAGCACAGAATGATTTGAAATCCTTTCAAAGGGATATATGGATGGCACAGCTTAAATTGAACCTGGCCTGCGGTGTTGGAGATGACACATCAAAGCTCAGTAATTGATATGAATTAAATTATGTAGGGAGGCAAAAAAGTTGAAAAAAAAGTTAAGCGTCATAGTTGGACTTGCTATGGTACTCGGCATGGGAAGCACTTGTTTTGCAGAAGCTAGTAGTGCTGCAGTCCCTGCTGATACCACGGCTGCAGTTGGTACTTCAGATACGACAAGCACAACCCTTACCTTAGACCAGGTGTTAAGCAGCATAGAAAAGAATAATATGGAAATTAACATGTACGATCAGAAAATACTTCTATATCAGAGACAATTTGACCGGGACCATCAAAATGCAATGCTCAATGCTGATAAAAGCCCTGTCAATTATCCTGCGGGTCAGTATGCGGCTGTGAAAATTGCAATAGATGTGGTACCGAAGCAGGATGAACAGAATATCAAAGATGCCAAGCATGACAGGGATGATACACTGCAGAATTTGAAATTTTCTGCAGAGCAGCAATATCTAAATGCAATAAATGCCCGGGATCAGATAACTACTATAAATGCCCAGATAGCAAATGTGGATAAAAAGATTGCACAGACAGAGGCTAAGATACAGCAGGGCCAGCTGACAAATGATGCCCTTCAGGCTCTTCAGGTTCAAAGGAGCCAGTTTGAGGCCTCTCTTAATACTCCCAGGTCACAGCTTCAGCAGTCTGAACTCAATATAAAACAGATCATAAATATGGATTTGAATACTGATGTGAAATTAGTTCTACCTGCATCAAAGCAGTTTGTAAAATTTGATGACAGCAGTATCCAGTCAAAAATTGACAATGCAGTGAACAATTCTTATGATATGGCAAAGATAACTAATAATATTGCTATACTTAAAATTCAGGAGGATATATACAAGCAGTATTCCTACAATGACGCTACGGGGGAAGTGAATACGGGGCTCAGCATACAGAACCTCCAGAACAGTCTTTACAGCACACAGTTGAATCTTAAAGTCAATTTGTGGAACAGTTATTATTCTTTGAAAAACAGTGAGGATTTGGTGAATACGGAAAATATAAAGGTTGAAAATGCACAGATGAATTATGACAATACTTTGACCAAGGTTAAAGAAGGGGTACTCACTGAAGTGGATCTTGATTCTGCCGCTCTTGCACTTCAAAGTGAAAAGGTAAGTTTAAAGAGTGCCCAGGACAATTATATGATAGCTTCAGATCAGTTCCAATACAATCTTTCCAAGTAAATTTTTTATGAATAACTTAAAGGGCAGCTGTTAAATTGCAGCAGGTATGATAGAATATAATCTGTAAATCAATTATAGTTGTATAGGAGAGATAATTTGATGAGAGGAAAGATTAGATCACTGGGAATTACTGCAGTTATTATGATGCTGATTGTATCTTTTACAGCTTGTTCTTTTGGAAATAAATCCGGACAACAAAATGACAATACCAAAAAAACTACACAGACTTCTGAAAATACAAAAGGACCTAAAATTACTGAGGATGCAGACAAAACTGCCCAGCTTAAGAAAGAAAAGCCTATACTGAATGGAAAAGTATATGTGCAGAGCAACAGGGCTATAGCGACTATGGTAATTAAAAGTGGTGTGAGTGATAAAGAGGCGAAGGATCTGGCACAAAAGTATGCCAATGATTTAAAAAAGAAATATAAAAATATGCAGGTCAGTGTAATGGCAGTAAGGGATAATAAAAACATAGCAAATATAACCGTGAAATGATTTAACGGTGAAAAATGGATGGTGTATAGTTAAAAGCGAGGAGGATTTCCGGCAAATGTCGAAAATCAACCCTGATGTTAACTATGCACTTTTAATTTTTAACTGAAAAAGGTATTTTTATAATAGAAGGTTTTAAGGTACTTCCGTCTTTATCTCTTATATTGTATTTATTGTTGTTCAATATGGTGATGGTATAATCCTGGGAAGCCTCATATCCCTCATAGGGAGGGCTTACTGCTATGGTTTTTGGATCCTCCAGTTTAAAGGAGACATTTACGTATTTCCCACTGCTGTCTGTCACCTTGATATTATCTGTCATTGTCATATCTATGTCGTTTATTACAGTATCGTCATCCTCATTTTTGACTGTCTTGTCGTCAAGCGGCTTGCTGAATTTTATTCTCCAGGTTTTAAGTGGATCTTTTGTAGTAAGGGCTGTCATTAATTTTACATCTGAATTCTTTATGATGATGCATTTATTGTCCTTTAAAACTGCGGCGGTGCCGTCATTAAAGGATGAAGCATTGTCAAAATCATAGGATATAAAGGTAGATCCCAGTCTGTCAATGTAGCCCCATTTTATATATTTCTTACTGAAATCTGTGTCTCCTGAATCCTCAATATTTGAAGAGCCTGTATTTTTTTTCACTGCTGCATAGCCTTCACTAAAATCCAGGGCATTGTCAAATATAGTATCTATCACGATATCTCCATTGCTGTTTATAAAACCCCATTTTTTCCCCTTTTGAACTCTTGCAAGTCCTTCACTGAAAGCATATATTTTGTCAAACTGGGATAGGTATTTTATTTCTCCCGATGAATTTACAAATCCATATCTTCCATTGGACGTTATAATGGCTTTTCCCTCCTTGTAGCTGTCTATCCAGTCCAGCTGCGGCTGAAGGACTATTTTCCCGGAGGCATCTACAATGCCGCACTTTCCAGATCTAACTATTTGAGAGAAACCGCTGCCCAGGGATGTGATGCTGTCATAGCCCGTATCGAGGATCAGACGGCCGTTTTTATCGATGAGTCCGTATTTATCACCACTGGACACTTTTATCAGATTACTATTCAAATAATATATATCCTTGTATTTGGGTTCCAGTACTATTTTGCCGTCCATGTCTGAAAGACCCCATTTGCCCTCGGATTTTACAGGTACGAGTCCCAGTATCGGCGATTTTATCTCATCGAAGTTGAAAGCTTTGAAATTACCCTCGGTGTCTACCAGACTCCAGGAGTTATTCAACTTTACAGCAGCATAACCGTTCTGAAAATCATAGGCATTGTCGTACTTGCAATCCAGGAATATATTGCCATGGGCATCTACAAATCCATATTTTCCATCTTTTCTCACTTTTGCGAAGCCCTGCTGAAAACCGTATATTACATCAAATTGAGGCTCTGTGACGACACTGCCTCTGGTGTTTATAAATCCCCACTTTGAATTTGCGCTCACTGCCGCCAGGCCGTCTTCAGAAAAATCTCCTGCATCTTCATACTGAGGTTGTACTATAACTGTCCCATTTTCATCTACAAAGCCGAACTTTGTACCTTTGGAAACTTTTGCGCAGCCGTTTTTGAAAGAGCCGATGGAAGTAAATTCAGGTTTTGTTTTTACCGTGCCATTTTTATCCATTAACCCGTATAAACTGCCGCTTTGAAATTTGACCAGGCCATTTTGAAATGAATATATATTGTCTGCAGTTATGTCCGAATCTGAAACTGTGTATTTTCCGGCTGATGCACCAACTTTTGGTGAATTCCATATGAATGTACTGCTGAAAGTGAATAAGAAAACCAGTGCTAATCCAAAATATCTTTTAAAATACTTCTGCAAACCCCTTACCCTCCTATTATATATTTTTTAGATTATTATACCATCAATAGAAATGAATAACTATCTTTTTGGATTATAATCTGAAATTTTACCCGGGAAAAAGTTAATAAAAAGTAAACTTGAAACTTTTGGCTATATACTAGTAACTCTACACTTATATATATTTGATTTTATAAAATCCTTATGATATATTAAGTTAAGATAATCAATAGTTGTATTGTGGATAAATGAGCTATTATAAAGAATTTTGGAGGTTTAATATGGTAAAGAAAACACAAGATGGCAAAAAAAATAACAAAAAAGAATATGTTTCTACTGTGCTTTCACTTTTGGATGAAGAGGAAAATGTAGTTTCAGATGTACAAAAAGAAATTTTTATAGATGAGATAAGGGAGCTGCCGCCTATAAAGGAAGGGGAGCTCAACGTGTCAGGTGTATATGCCTATGACCTGGGAGATAAAGTTGAAGTTAAGGTCTATGTGAGAAATGGACTTTCCACTAATTTGAATCTGCAGAAAATACCTTTTCTGATTGTAAATTCTAAGGGAGAAACTCTGGCATCCCAGACCTTCAACCTCTCGTCACTGGGAAAACTGCCCCCTCATTCTGCCAGACCTGTAAAGCTTTATTTTGAAAAGAAAAATCTTAAAGTGGATAAGATACCTGCAGATGACTGGAAAATTGTATTGAATGGTGAATTCAACATAACTTCCAAAGTGAGACCGAGATATGAAGGACTGCCTGAGGGAATATCCGTTGAGGACAAGCTTGTTTTCGATAAGTTTCTAGATGAGCTTCCTGAAATGGAAGAGGGAGAATTCAGTATATCGACTTTCAGTATAGGACTTCAGACAAATGGGAACATACTTATAACGACAGTTATGAGAAATGCTACAAACAAGCCAATTACCATTAATAAAATGCCTATGACCGTGCTTGATAAAAACAAGCGGGCGGTAAAATCACAGGACTTCAATTTGAAGGATTTCACAGTGAGCCCCTATAGAGCTAAATTGTGTAATTTTGCATTTCCGACAGATGTTCATCCAGAATATGATCAAGCCCTGGAAGGGTGGTCGGTGATTTATAAATTGGTAAATATAAATGGCGGCAAAAATATAAAGAGAATATAATTTGTAAATATGTTAGGACTATGGAATTGCTTTAGTTGAAAAAGTTAATTCCATATTTTTTTTGTGAATTTCAGATAATGTCTAAAAAAATTTGGATTACAGACGAATACTAAATAATAAGAGGACTTATAGCAAATGAGTCATGAGCTATTGGAAATTATTTATTTTAATAGTATAATATAGATGTGTCAAATTTGTTAACAACAGGGGTATAAATTAAATGAGACGTTTGTTTATTTTAAGTTCTTAATTAAATATGAATGGAGGTAATACATATGCAAAAAAATGGCAAGAAAGTTTTATCGGTTTGTGGTGTGGCAACCTTGTTAATTGCAGGGACAGCATTACCATCAACTGTAAAAGCTGATTCATCCAGCAGGGTAAACAGACTTGGAGGTCAGGATAGATATGAGACAGCTGCAAAGGTTGCACAGGATGGATGGACTTCTTCAGATTATGCAATAGTGGCAAACGGTGAAGGCTATGCAGATGCACTTTGTGCAGCACCACTTGCGAAGGAAAAGAACGCACCTATACTTTTGACTGCCGGAAACAGTTTGAATCAGAATGCATTGAATCAATTAAAAGATTTGAATGTAAATCATGTAATTGTAGTAGGTGGTACAGGCGTGGTTCCTGAAAGTGTTCTAAATGAGATAAAAGCTCAGGTCCCAGATGTTCAGGATGTTCAAAGATTAGGTGGACAAGATAGGTATGAAACTTCTGTAAGAATAGCAGAGGCTCTTAAGACAAAGCCGGTAAAAGCAGTTGTAGCAAGTGGTGAAGGTTTTGCGGATGCACTGTCGGCAGGCCCTTCTGCAGCTATAAATGGTATGCCGATACTTTTGACGAAGCAAAACAGCCTTCCTGATGCTGAAGCAAATTATCTGAAAGCAAATTCAAGTATAACTGAAACTTATGTAATTGGTGGAACTGGATCTGTGAGTGATTCCGTTAAAAATCTGTTTACTTCACCAAAGAGACTTGGAGGAGCCGACAGGTACGAAACCAATACAGCTGTACTTAAGGAGTTTGTATCAAGCTTTAATTTTGGCAATATCTATGCAGCTCTTGGCAAGGGACCTATAGGTAATGAATTTGCAGATGCCCTTACAGGCAGTGCACTGGCAGCAAAGAACAAGAATCCTCTTATAATAACAGGATATACACTGAGTTCTTCTACAAAAGATTTTCTTGATGAAAATGTACCTAAGAACAGTACTCTTACAGTACTGGGCGGAACAGGCAACATATCCGATTCACTGGCTGACGAGATCAAAGACGCCTTTGGCAAAGCATCTAACGGCGGTGGCGGCGGTGGAAGCACTACCGCAACTGATATTACTGCTGATATCGTTAAATATTATGGTCCAAAGATTCAAGATACTATAGCTAGTAATCCTGATTTAGGAAAATATTATGATGTTGACACAACTGATAGTATAACATTAAAGGTTAAAGGCTCTTACGAAGATAAGATAACTACTGTACAAGATATATTTAATAACGTGGATAAGGCAGATGTAGGAGATATAAATACACCTGGTACTATAGCTTATAGAGTACAAAAAATTTATGATTTAGCATCTGCTCATGTAAATGCAGCTAAAATTGATGGAAAGACATTTCAGGATTTTTTAATAGCAGAAAAAGCTAAAGATTCTAAGTTTTCTCAGTATATTAAAGATGGTGGAAGTATAGATGTTCAATTAGTAGCACAGAAAATAAAAAATAAAGAAATAGACTACGATAGCTATACTGCATTTATAACTAGTTTAGAATCTGCTATAAAAGATTCAGTTAATCTAAGTAATCCTTCGCCTACAATAGCTATTAAAGGTACACCTTTTAGCATAAATAGAATTGAACAAGATAATAAAGTTTTATATGATAGTAGCTTATCAAGAGAAGTAAACATTGATGATATATTAGGTGTGACTAGCACAGTTGGAACATTTAAAGTATACGTTGATAATGGAAATTCATACTTCTATATTACAATTCAAGGCTAGTATCAACTAAATAAAAATATAAATAGAATTCAGGTGAAAACCTGAATTCTATTTATTAAAGCACAAACGACAACAAAAGAAGATTTTCCAGCGGAAAATCCACACAATATAGATTTTCTAAAGCACAGCGGAAGAAAATCCTCCATAATTGTGAATTGTAAACTGTGAATTGAAAGGAAGGTGTTTTTATGATAAGAAAAAATAAAATATTTTCGGCATTGGTTATTGGAATATTTCTGGCTTCCTCTGCAGGCATTGTACTGCCGCGAAGTGTCTCTGCAGCGGTGCCGAGATTGGGCGGTCAGAACAGATATGAGACATCCGCAAAGGTATCTCAGAGCGGATGGGACACTTCAAGTTATGTAATACTTGCCAGCGGAGAGAATTATCCCGATGCTCTCTGTGCAGCACCTCTTGCCAAAAAATATTCTGCTCCCATACTCTTGACCACCAGCGGAGCTCTTGATGCAAATGCCAAAAATGAAATAATAAGGCTCAAGGCAGAGCATGTAATAGAAATAGGCGGAACGGCGTCCATATCCCTGAATATAGAAAATGAACTTAAAGAGATGGGACTTGATACCCAGAGAATTGGAGGGGCTGACAGATTTGAGACTTCTGTAAAAGTGGCAGAAGCACTTAAAACTTCCACAAATGTGGTGGTTACTTCAGCCTACGGCTTTGCAGATGCTCTTTCCATAGCACCTGTGGCTGCCAGTGAAAGCATGCCCATACTTCTTACAGGAGCTGGTTCCCTGCCGGATTCAGTAAAAAATTATATAGCTCAGAACAAAGCTTCCATAGAAAATTCCTATGTGATTGGAGGCAGCGCTGTTGTAAATGACAGTGTGCTTGCACAGCTTCCATCTTCTGAAAGAATCAGCGGCCAGAACAGGTTTGATACCAATTTGAATGTACTTGATTATTTCAAAAGCAAGCTCAAATTTGACAATATATATGTTGTCCAGGCTGACGGACCTACGGGAAAGGAATTTGCAGATGCACTTTCGGCTTCAGCCTTGGCGGCAAAGACAGCTTCTCCACTTGTTCTTACCTATAATTCTGTGAGCATTGGAATAGAGAATTTTCTAAAATCAAATGTGCCGGATGATGTCAAAGTTACTGCCGTAGGAGGAACTGCAGCAGTGCCCGAAAGCATTGTGAGCTCACTTCAGAGTTTGCTTGAGGGGAATACGACAAATCCTGGAGGTGGTGGCGGTGGTTCCCAGTCTGACTACGATCTTTTCAGTTCGGTGCTGACAAAACTCAAAACAATAGATATTTCAGGTACATCAACACTCAATGCTGATCAAAAAGAGATAATATCCGATGTAGTAGATTCAATGGGAAAATATCTGGCGGATCAAAATTATGATTACAGCCAGGATGCTAAAACTGTGAAAGCCCTTTTTGATAATCTTTCAGATAAAGAAAAGACTGATCTGGAAAGTGCTGTATTTGATTCGGGAGTTACAATTTCAGAAGGCCTTGCCCTTGAAGCTAAATTTGGAGTATAGTGGGATATATTGGTTCCATTGTTAATTTTAAATTTACACATAAGTTATTCTGGGATATGTTATAATAAATAATATATTTCTGGATAACTTATAATTTTTTGAGGGATTTTATGTAAAAACTTTATTTTAAATTTTGGGAGAGCATATATGAAAAATTCAAGTAAAAGTAAAAAGATAATATTTTTAGCTGTGGTTGTTGTTTTAATTCTGGCAGCAGCAGTTTTTGGAAGACTTCTTTTCTGGCAGTCATCCTATAGTGTACCTGAATACAAATTTACAGTAGGGCTCTTTGAAAAGATAATAAAAGCCCAGGATACGGGAGGAACTGCACAGCTTACAAAAGATGAAGTGAATCAGATTATATCTCTGTATTTTAAAGAGTACAGGGGCAGTGATATTACTGTGAAAGCGGTGGAAGCAGATTTTGACGGAGACAACATAAAATTTTATGTACCTTCAGCCTATAAGGGTTTTGACGTGCTTGTTACATCGGAAGGCACCCTTTCCAGGGAAAATGATGAAATCAGGTATACTCCAAAATACTTTAAAGCCGGGAAAATCACCCTGCCTAAATCCTATATTCTGAAGAAACTGTCTACAAGACTGAAAAACAAGGGAGCCGTCGAGCAGAATTCCATAGTGGTGAGCACTAAGGGATTTCCTGTGGGTATCACTGCCTTAAGTGTGAAAGATAATAGGCTTTTAGTTACTCTTGAAAAGAGAAAACTGAACATTGAAGATATACTTAAGGGCAAACTTCAGTCCATAGAAGACATCATAAAAAAATATTCCAGCCTAAAGAATTCCAATTTATCTACGAAAACTAATGTTGTAAGTGGAGATGATGCTGGTACTGGAAATTCTGGCAGCAGTACAGGTACATCTCTGGGATCATCCAGTTCAGGAGAAAGGCAGCAGGCACTTGCCAGGGTGATGAACGGATTGAATGCAGCTTCCGGAGCTGTAAGCACAGGAGCTCAAAAAGCGGTTATATCCCAGATGATGTCTGTGGTGGGCAGCATGAAAGATCCTTCCTATAATCCTTATTCGGCAGAAAGTAGTGTTAAATCAATGTACAGCAAATTGTCATCCAGTGAGAAGACACAGCTTAAAGCTGCAGTATTTTCAAATGTAGATACATCTTCTGCCAGCATACTTTACAATATGATTGGAAGATAGCGGATATCCTGAAAGTGTTAGCCTTGATGCAAAACAATTACTGAAATATAGGAGGAATAACTAAGTGGAAGAAGAAACAACGCTGGATCTGAGAGATTTTTATAATATATTGAAAAAGAGAAGAAAACTTATAGCACTTATGGTTGTAATATGTACTCTGGCATCTGGATTACTGAGTTTTTTTGTGATAAAGCCGACTTATGAAGCAAGTACCACAATAATAATAGGAAAACTTGCTGAAGACGGGAAGAGCAATACCCAGTACAATGATGTGATGATGTATCAGAATCTTATAAAGACATATGCACAGATTGCAGGTTCCAATGTTGTTATGAAAAATGCCTCTAGCAAATTAAATGGGGCTTTTACTCCAAAAGAACTTAAAAAACTGGTTTCCATAGAGCCCCAGCAGGGAACTCAGATTTTACAGATAACAGGGCAGAGCAGGGATCCATCTGAGGCTGTAAAGATGGTAAATGCAGTGAGCAGTTGTTTTATAGCGGAATCAAAGAAAGTATTTCCTACAGGTGGAGACATAAATATAATGGACAGGCCACAGTTTCCAGACAAGCCTGTAAAGCCCAAGAAAATGCTGAATGTAGCTAGTGCATTTTTTGTAGGTCTTTTGGTTTCTGTGGGATTTTCCTTTATGCTTGAATATATGGACAACACTATAAAGACTGAAGATGATATAAAAAAACAGCTGGGAATTCCAGTGCTGGGGATAATACCAAAAGGACGAGTTTAATCAATTCACAATTGACAGCGCACAGCTTACAATTGCAAGCTGTAAATTGGACAAAAGGTGGTGATATTTATATGATAGATATACACAGCCATATACTTCCGGGTATAGACGACGGTTCAAAATCCATGGAGCAGACCTTGAAAATGCTTAAGCTTACGGAAAAGGATGGAATAAAAGCCATAGTGGCGTCATCACATTTTTACCGTGGTTGTTATGAAAACAGCTGCGATGATATAAAAAAACTTCTGGAAAAAGTAAAAAGCAGAGCCAAAGAAGAGAATATAGATGTGAATATTATTCCCGGTCAGGAGGTAATGCTTGATCATTACAGCCTTGAATATTATAAAAGCGGGAAAATAGGCTGCATTGGCGATACAGATTATATGCTGGTTGAATTCCCCATGATGAATATGCCGGAAAATGCTCTGGATATAATATATGAACTTGAAATTAGAGGGGTGCATCCAATTGTGGCCCATCCTGAAAGATACAGATATATTATAGACAACCCATCCAAGATAAACGAATTCCTGGATGAAAAATGTCTGGTCCAGGTAAATACAGGAAGTATAAGGGGTATATTTGGGAAAAAAGTGAAAAATACTGCCAGGGTTCTGATAAAAAACGAAATCTGTAGTTTTATAGCATCAGATGCCCATTCCACTGGTGGGCGGCATCCGGGCATCAGCAGTGCACTTGAAATGGCTTCTCAAGTCAATCATGATATTTATATGTATATGGAAAAAAATTGTGAGAGATTGTTGAAAAATCAGCTTATAGACCCCGTAAGCGGGAGAATAAGAGAGAAAAAGAGAATTTTCAGCCTTTTTAGAACATAGTAATAAGATTTGAGACACAGATGGAGTGAAGATGATGGATAAAGTACATATAGTCACTATAAGAAACCCAATGGATCCTATTGCAGAAGCTTATAGGACATTGAGAACAAATATTCAATTTTCTTCTTTTGATAAGAAAATACAGTCTATAATGATCACGAGCTCAGGACCTGGGGAGGGTAAGTCCACTACTTCTGCCAACCTGGCAGTGGTCATGTCGGAAACGGGTGCCAAAACCTTGCTTGTGGATTGTGATCAGAGGAAACCCAATCTGCATAAAATATTTTTGACATCTAATGAAAACGGGCTTTCGAATGTGCTGGCAGGGCAAATTAGTTTTGAAGATGCGGTTAAACAAAATATAGTTGAAAATCTGGATCTTCTCACATCTGGTATAAGACCCCCCAATCCGGCAGAACTTCTGGCCTCCAGGAAAATGGAAATTTTTTTGCAGCAGTTGAAAGAGAAGTATGAATATATAATACTGGATACTCCTCCTGTAGTGGCAGTGACGGATGCCCAGCTTTTATCCCGCTGCGTGGACGGCTGTCTTCTGGTAATATCGTCTTCTCAGGTGGAAAAAGAGGCAGCTGTAAAAGCCAGAGATCTTTTATCGAAAGTAGGTGCCAATATACTTGGAGCGGTTTTAAACAAGCTTGAGATAAAGGAAAAAGGATACTATGGGTATTACTATCAGTATTATTACGGAGAGGACGGCAGCAAAGTCAAGAAGAGTAAGAAAAAGAGCAGAAGGAGAAAATAGACTTAAAAGGTATAAAGATTTTGAAATGATCTTTATATCTTTTATTTTTTTTGTAAAAAATCTTGCCTATTTTTGAAAAACTGCATATATATTATTTGAAGGGAGGTGATGAGGATGGCTGCTAAAACTACTTTATTGAACACTTCAGTGATATTGAAATATAAAGATGGTCTGGATGAAGAGGGAAAAGATATAATCAAAAGACAGACCTTTTCAAATATAAAAATAGATGCTGCTGTTCAGGATATTTATGATGTTGCCGGAGAAATAGAAAAGCTTCTCGGAAAGACTTTAGAAGAGCTCATAAGGCAGGATGAAAGTGGTATAACAAACGCTTAGACAAATTAATAATTGACAATGTACAATGAACAATTGTGGACTGTGTATTGTGAACCGTGAATTGAAAAAGGGGGTGAATTATATGTCCAAATCATTGATTATGAGTTTTCTGACTGAAGAAGGTAAAAAGGCTTCTATAAGGATCTCCAATGTAAAAGAAGGTATAACGGATCAGGAAGTAAAAACTGCCATGGAAACAATTATTGCAAAAAATATATTTACCACTAAAAACGGGGATTTAAAAGCTGTAGATTCTGCCCATATACAGGATACTTCTACTGTTGAGCTTGAGGTGAAATAGTAAGTAGTGCTCATATAGGGTCTGGCTTCAGATATACTTGTTCCAGACCCGCTTTTTATCCGAACGCTGCTATTTACAAGTTCTGCCTGAATTTAAGGATTAATTGATGAAAAGTCTGGCAGAAAGGCACGAAATTTTGAATTTGTAATAAAATATTTAAGACAGGAAATATATATTTGAAGTGCAATAGGTTCAATTTGAAATCATAGGGAGAGAATGTTATGGGATATAAATTCAAACCCGATTATATTATGGACAAGCATTCCCCAGAAATTGTGAATACAGATTACAGCCGCCTGAAAAAGACTCACCTCGTGGAACTTCTTGTAAGAGCTAAAAATAAGGACAAATCTGCCATAGGTGAAATCTGCAGAAGGTTTGACGGAATGGTTATAAATCTTACCAGTTCCTTTTATATAGAAGGGTACACTCTTGAGGATATGGTGCAGGAAGGAAGGCTTTCACTTATAAAGTCCATTTACAAATACAACATGAATTCCAAGTGCCATTTTTCCACTTATGCCGCAGCTGCCATCAAAAAGAATTTCTACTGCAAAATAAGGAACAGTGTGAAAAAATATTTTTGCTGCAGCCTTTATAGTGTGAACAGCGGCGGTGATGAACTCGTGGACACGGTGGAGTCAGAAGAAAATATCGAGGAAGAGTTCATAGAAAAACAGCAGTATTCTGATCTGTGGAGAGCTGTAAGAAAACTTTCTGAGGAAGAAAAAAGTGCAATAGTCTGGTATTATATATGGGAAATAAGCTTAAAAGAATATGCAGTAAAGGAGAAGATACCATATAGGACAGCAGCTGCCAGGAAAAAAAGAGCTGTAGATCATCTGAGAAGTATAATGAATTTTGGATGATAATATGTGAAAATATTCAGCCAATACTATATGCCAAAGTGATTTTTTGGAATATGATGTTGGCTGTTTTGCGTAAATGACAATTTACAGAGCCTAATTTGAAATGTGGATATAAATGTAAAATCAAAATTTATAGGGAAAAATGTAATAAAAACTCACATCATATAGACATAAAATAGAGAATTTTAAATCTATTTTAATACATATAAAATTATCA
>NZ_FXYI02000045.1:0-21283 GCF_900184915.1 Clostridium sp. HV4-5-A1G
AAAAAATACATTACTTTGATATATAATTAAGTTATAAAATGTAAAAGCTATTAAAAAATATATAAAGTTGGGTAATGTAATAATGAAACCTGTACACATGTTCGTAACAAGCTGGTGTCCTTACTGCAGGCAGGCACTGTCCTGGATGAAGGAACTTCAAAACAAAATTCCTGAATATAAAAATATCAATGTTGAAATAATTGATGAAGAGAAACACCCAGAAATAGCCAAAAAATATGACTATTATTATGTACCTACATATTTCGTAGGAAACACCAAAATTCATGAGGGAGTTCCATCCCAGGAGATAATAAGGAAAGTTTTTGAAAAATCCCTTCACTAGAAAAATTATATATTATTGGGAACCGCTTTACTTCATGCTAAGAGAAATCCTCTTTCTCTTAGCATCCACTTCAAGCACGGTCACCTGTACAATGTCTCCTACCTGTACAACATCAAGAGGATGTTGTACAAATTTATCTGAAAGCTGGCTTATATGCACCAGTCCGTCCTGATGTACCCCAATATCCACAAAAGCACCGAAATCAGCTACATTTCTAACTGTACCAGTAAGTACTATTCCAGGTTTAAGCTGGTTTATATCCATAATACCTGTCTTAAGCACAGGTTTTGGAAGCTCTTCTCTTGGATCTCTTCCTGGTTTTTTTATCTCTTTTATTATATCTTTTAAAGTGGGTATTCCTACCTGAAGTTTTTCAGAAAGGACTTGCATATCTATCCTTTCCACTCTATCATCAATATGGGAGACATCTTGTTTTTTAAGATCTTCTGAAGTATACCCCAAAGTTTTTAAAAGTCCTCTTGCCGCACTATAGGATTCGGGGTGTACTGAAGTATTATCCAGCGGTTCGGCGCTTTCCATCACTCTGAGAAATCCAGCACACTGCTCAAAAGCCTTGCTGCCAAGTCTTTTCACCTTTAAGAGTTCTTTTCTGCTTTTAAATTTTCCATTTTCCTCTCTGTAGACTACAATATTAGCTGCTATAGTTGAATTTATTCCTGATATATAGGATAAGAGAGATGGCGTTGCTATATTTAAATCCACCCCTACACTGTTTACACAATCCTCTACCACACCTTTTAGTGATTCATCTAATTTTTTAGGAGCAATATCATGCTGATACTGTCCCACTCCTATGGATTTAGGATCTATCTTAACAAGTTCTGCAAGTGGATCTTGAAGCCGCCTTCCTATGGATATAGCTCCCCTTAAGGATACATTTATATCTGGATATTCCCTTGCTGCAAGTTCAGAGGCAGAATAGATGGAAGCTCCCGCTTCAGATACTATGACATAATAGAGATCCCTGTTTTTCTCTGCTTTTACTTCTTTTATAAGTCTTCCTATTACTTCTTCAGACTCTCTGCTGGCAGTTCCATTTCCAAGAGATATAACATCAACATTATATTTATAAATCAGCTCTTTGAGTTTTTTTATAGATCCATCTATATCGTTTTGGGGAGCAGTAGCATATACTATGGCAGTATCTAAAAGCTTACCCGTATCGTCCAGTACCGCAATCTTACATCCATTTCTAAAACCAGGATCATAGCCAAGTACATTTTTGCCTTTTATAGGAGGCTGCATTAGAAGGGCCTTTAGATTGGCCTTGAATATCTTTATAGCCCCTTCCTCTCCTCTGTCCGTAAGTTCAGATCTTATTTCCCTTTCAATAGCAGGGTAGATCAGTCTTTTTAAAGAATCTCCAATACTTTTTTCTATATATGAATCAGTTATACTGTTGCCCTTCAAGCAGTGATTTTTTAAATAAATTATTATATTATCCATATTGCAGGTTATTTTTACTGATAAAACCTTTTCTTTCTCGCCCCTGTTTATGGCAAGTATTCTATGGGCGGGAATGGATTTAACCGCCTCTTTATAATCATAATACATTTCATAGGGAGTAGTTTCTTTACTTTCCCCTCTGCTTTCAATTACACCGTTGTCATAGACAAATTTTCTTATCCATTTTCTATACTCAGCATTGTCAGAAATAATTTCACTTATTATATCCACAGCGCCATCTAATGCTTCATCTATGGATTGAACTCCTTTTTTATCACTTACAAATTGTTCCGCATATCTTCCTATATCTCCTTTAAAATTCCCGTCTAAAATTACCTGTGAAAGTGATTCAAGTCCTTTTTCCTTTGCAATAATAGCTCTGGTTCTCTTTTTAGGCTTATAGGGTCTGTATATATCTTCTACCTCCGTAAGAGTAGTGGCATTTTCTATAGATTTTTGCAAATCTTCTGTCAGCTTGCCCTGCTCCCCCACTATTCTTATGATATCTTCCTTTCTTTCCTTAAGATTCCTGAGATATACAAGCCTTTCTTCAAGTTTTCTCAAAATCACATCACTCATGCTTCCAGTTAGCTCTTTCCTGTATCTGGCTATGAAAGGCACTGTATTTCCTGAATCTAAAAGCTCAATTACATTATCTATATATTTTTTATTTACTCCCAGCTCCAGTGCCAGCGTATTTGTTATATTATCCATATTTTCCTCCTGATAGATTTTTGTCTGAAATAATGCAGCTAAAAATATATTACAACAGTTATATACATTTTGGCAAATTAATATATTTATAAAGACATCAATTAAAGAGGTTTATTTATAATGAAAAATTTCATGCTGCGTTTATTATTTGCTGTATTGTGTCTTACCTGTTCTTTGAGTTTTCAATACTGTTATCTCATAACCCCTTTAGACTCAGCTGAGGTAAAACACAATATCTCCTATTTATCCTCTGATTCATTTAAAGGAAGGCTTCCCGGCACTCTGGAAAACTATGAGGTAGTAAATTTTATAAAAAATTACTTTCAAAATCAGCACTTAAGGCCCTACAAAGGCAACTATCTGGAGAACTTCAATGTACTTTACCCCAAAAGAATAGAAGGTGTCCCCTATCTCAGGGTAATAGACAAAAATGGTTTCATAGTACGGCAATACAAATATGGAGCGGATTATAAAGAAGATATGCTGAATTTCAAGGACAACAAAATATCCTTTAAAAAATCCGATATTCTTGTGGAAAGGGGAAACAATTTCCAAATATACCAGAACGGCAAATATTTTGTATTCTACAATCCAGAAAACGATAATCTGAATTTCAGAAGTTCCTTTATGGCAAACTCCAGTCAATCCATGTACGTAATGGTAAAAAAACAAACTGCCCAAGATATAAAAAAATATGTAGATTCTGGTTATGAAGTCAGTTGTTTCATTCCCATTGAGAATAAATTAACATCTGTATACAATATAATAGGATACATAGAGGGAAAAAATACAAACCTCCCGCCTCTTGTTTTATGTGCGCATTTTGATCACCTTGGCACTGATCTATCTGGAAAAGTATACAGCGGATCTCTGGACAATGCCTCTGGTACCTCTTTTTTACTGGGACTTGTAAAATATATAAACTCCCTTGGAAAGCCGGATAGAAATATAGTAATTGTATCTTTCAATGCCGAAGAATTTGGCTGTCTGGGTTCAAAGGCCTTTGTCCAAAAATACTATAATGAATTAAAAGGCTGTAAAGTAATAAATTTTGATATGATAGGCAGTGATAAAAAAATACCTCTCACTATAATGGGCAGTAAATGGGACACAAAAAAATCAAGTCTTGTCCAAGAAATAGCTAATTTGTGCCGCAAAAATAATGTGGAATTTAAATATACCTTTGAAAATTCCAGTGACCACGAATACTTCAGAGCTTATGCTATAGATGCTGTTACTCTGTCAGATGAAGATATGTCAAAAATACATACGCCGGAAGATAAAAATAGATATATAAGTACAGCTTCTATAAGCAGGTGTTTTAGTATAGTCTCGGATGAAATATTAAATTATGCCTTTAGTAATAACTTTTATGTTCTATACTGCCGCATTTCATTTATATTATCTCTCTTAGGCATACTAATAATATTGAAACTACGTATCTGAAAAAGGTTTTGCACTTTTTTTCCTGAATTCAATAAAAATCATTATTATAACAGCAACTATAAATATAATTGAACCACAGCTGAAAAATCCAAATTTTCCACCGAATTTTTCCATCACTACACCTGCAAAAGCACTCCCAAGAGGGGTGCTTCCTATATTTAAAAGAGAATATATGCTCATCACCCTTCCTCTATATGCATCTTCAGTATTAAATTGGATTATGGTATTGGCTTTATTTAAAAAAGTAAGATTGAAAAATCCTATGAGCACAAAAATCATACTTACAGATATAAAATTTTTTGTGAACAGAGTTACTATCTGTAAAATTGCAATTATAAAGGAATTTATAATAAGATAATATCTAGCTCTAATTCTCCTGCCCTGTCCTGCCATAAACATGGCTCCAAGAAGAGAACCCAGACCTATAAGGCTCATTAGCAAACTATAGGTCCTGGCTCCGCCTTCCATGACTTCTTTTGCAAAAACAGGAACAATCACATTGCTGTTGAACGCAAAAGTACATACTATTGCCATCATGAACATTGTGGATATCAATATTCTTTTATGTACTGTATACAATATACCATCTTTCAGATCTTTAAGCAAATTGGATTCAGTATTTCTAATTACGGGATTTCCCATATGTTTTATCTTGACTATCCCATATATTACAGGTATGAAACTGACGGCATTCATCAGGAAGCACTGGAACACTCCGAGATCATCCATTATTATTCCCGACGCCGCAGGTCCAATTATACGTGACATATTGAATACGGTGGAATTTAAGGATATGGCATTGGGCAGATCTCTTTTTCCCACAAGTTCAATAAAAAAGGACTGCCTGGTGGGCATATCAAAGCTTGTTATGATTCCATTTATAGCCGCCAGCAGAGCAAGTATCCAGTATTTGCTCTCACCCATATATACAAAAAAGCTCAGTGCAAAAGCCTGCAGCATATAGGATATCTGGGTTACAAGAAGAATCCTTTTCTTGGGATGCCTTTCCACAATTACACCACTTAACAGGGTTATTAAAAGCACCGGAGCATATTGAAACACACCTATAAGTCCAAGCAAAAAAGGAGAATTGGTTATTTTATAAACGTACCAGCTCAGTGCCGTATTCTGAATCATGGTTCCCATAAGTGACAAAAATTGTCCGGATAAAAAATATCTGAAATCTCTATGATTAAGTGAAATAAAGGTATCTTTGAATTTTGTTCCAGTGCTCAATGTCATAGCCCCTCCCAACTGTTTAAAATTAATATACTGCCTGATAATTAAAATCCGGCAGTATATTAATTACATCTATTTTGTTTGCTGATTTAAATATCCCTTTATAAAATCATCTATATTACCGTCCATTATGGAAGATATATTTCCACTTTCAACACCTGTCCTGTGATCTTTTACCAGTGTATAAGGATGAAACACGTAGGATCTTATCTGACTTCCCCATCCCATATCCTTAAGCTCTCCTGTCAAATCCTCTATTTTGTCTTTATGTGCTCTCTCCTTAAGTTCTACCAGCTTTGATTTCAACATTTTCAGTGCCTGCTCCTTGTTGTAGTGCTGGCTTCTTTCATTTTGACACTGGACAACTATGCCTGTAGGTATATGGGTTATTCTAACAGCTGATTCAGTTTTATTTACATACTGTCCCCCTGCGCCTCCTGCCCTGAAAGTATCTATTTTTAGATCTTCAGTTCTTATACTTATATCCTGACTCCCTGTGAGTTCAGGAAGCACCTCTACTGACGTAAAAGAGGTCTGTCTTTTCCCATTTGCATTAAAAGGAGATATTCTAACCAGTCGGTGAATTCCCTTCTCTGCTTTTAAATATCCATAGGCAAATTCTCCAATAATTCTCAGAGAAACACTTTTTATTCCAGCATCATCCGCAGCAAGCATATCCAATGTCTCAATTCTGTAACCTTTTTTTTCTGACCATCTTGTATACATCCTGAGGAGCATTTCCGTCCAGTCCTGCGCATCTTTTCCTCCTACTCCTACATGTAAATTCAATATGGCATTATTTCTGTCATACTCACCATTTAGAAGCGTTTCCGTTTTGAACTTTTCTACATGAAACTGTATATTTTTTACTTCACCTGATATATCCTTAGGTGAAATACTCTCATCTTCCGATGCAATTTCAATGAGAACTTTAGCATCCTCTATTCTCTGCAGGAGACTCTTGTATTCATTGAGCTTATCCTCAAGATCTTTTTCCTCACTGGATACCCTTTGAGCTTCTTCTACATTATCCCAAAAGCCAGCCTTTTGCATTTTCATCTGGAGTTCTTCTATTCTATTTTTAGAACCTTCTATGTCAAAGTGAATCCCTCATTTGCTCTATACTCTGTTCCAGATCATTTAATTTATTCATATCTTCTTCCAATTGAAATACCATTTAATCACTCTCCTTTTATAATTTTAGGCAGTTCTTCCGCAACAATTTTTATATTTTTTACCGCTGCCGCAGGGACATGGATCATTTCTTCCCACAGTCTTCGCCTTTCTTATAGGTTTCTTTTTTACCACACTATCCTCCTGCTGATTAGTACTTACGTTTCTAGCTACTCTTTCTCTTTCCGGTGCTCTCTCTATCTGTACATGAAGCAAATACTTGATTGTATCCACTTTGATATTGTAGATCATTTCATTGAACATCTGACTGCCCTCAAATTGATATGCCTGGGCAGGTTCCTGCTGCCTATAAGCTCTGAGCCCAATAGCTCTCTTTAGATGCTCCATATCATCTATGTGATCCATCCACCTTGTATCAACAACCCTGAGAAGAATAACTCTTTCAATTTCTCTCATCTGTTCCGGGGTAAATTCCTTTTCTTTCTCCTCATACATTTTTATCCCTATATCTGTAAATTTAGCTTTAATTTCTTCATTGGAAAGATTTATAATATCATCTTTTTTAACAGAACCCTTGGGTATATAAATTTCCTCCATATAGTCAATCAGTTTCACTATTTCATCTTCAAAATCCTCTTCTATACCAGATATATGAGAATCTACAATAGAAGATACCAAATCCTCTATCATCTTTAACATATCATCTTTCAAATCCTCTCCCTCAAGGACTTGAGATCTCTGTCTATATATGATTTCCCTCTGCTTATTTATAACATCGTCATACTGAAGAAGTGTTTTTCTTATGTCAAAATTATTTCCTTCCACTTTCTTTTGTGCATTTTCTATGGCATTTGTAACCATTTTACTCTCTATGGCTTCATCATCTTTAAGCCCCAGTTTTTCCACTACACCCTGAAGTCTGTCTGAACCAAATATTCTCATGAGATCATCTTCAAGAGATACATAGAATCTTGAACTTCCAGGATCGCCCTGACGGCCTGAACGACCTCTGAGCTGGTTGTCAATTCGCCTGGATTCATGCCTCTCTGTACCTATTATCTTAAGTCCTCCCAGGGCAACAACACCTTTTCCGAGTTTTATATCAGTACCACGGCCAGCCATATTGGTAGCTATAGTAACAGTCCCCTTTTCACCTGCATGAGAAATTATCTCCGCTTCTTTTTCATGAAATTTAGCATTTAAAACCTGATGGGGAACTCCCTTTTTCTTAAGCATATCTGATAGAAGTTCTGATTTCTCTATACTCACAGTACCTACCAGCACCGGCTGACCCTTTTTATATGTTTCGTATATTTCATCAGCTATGGCATTGAATTTTCCCTTTGCACTTTTATAAACAACATCTGGATAATCTTTTCTTATAACCGGTTCGTGTGTAGGTATAGCTATTACATCCAGCTCATATATCTCTCTGAATTCATTTTCCTCCGTTTGTGCAGTACCTGTCATACCGGATAATTTATTGAACATTCTAAAATAATTCTGGTAGGTAATGGTGGCAAGGGTCTTGGATTCTCTCTCAACCTTGACTCCTTCTTTAGCTTCTATGGCCTGATGAAGCCCGTCACTGTATCTTCTCCCCTCCATCATCCTTCCTGTAAATTCATCCACTATCAGTACTTCTCCATTTTTCACCATGTAGTCCTTATCCCGCTTCATTATATAATTGGCCTTTAGGGACTGAACCACATAATGCTGTACTTCCATATTTTCAGGATCGGCATAATTGTCAAAATGAAAGAAAGTTTCAGCTTTTTTTACACCTGTATCTGTAAGTATGACTGCATTTGCCTTTTCATCTACCGTATAATCTTCTTTTTGCAGGGACTTTGCAAAACTATCTGCAACATTGTAGAATTCAGTTGATTTTTCTCCCTCTCCCGAAATAATAAGCGGTGTCCTTGCTTCATCAATCAGAATTGAGTCAACTTCATCCACTATGGCAAAATTCAATCCTCTTTGAACTCTCTCTTCCTTGTATATAACCATGTTGTCTCTCAAATAGTCAAAGCCAAATTCACTGTTTGTTCCATAGGTTATATCACACCTATAGGCTTCCTGACGCTGTTTTTGATCCATATCATGCAAAATAACACCCACTGTAAGACCTAATGCCTCATATACAGGTGCCATGGAATCCCTATCCCTTTTAGCAAGATAATCATTCACAGTTACTATATGCACTCCCTTGCCGGTAAGAGCATTTAAATAAGCCGGTGCCGTGGCAACCAGAGTTTTACCTTCACCGGTTTTCATCTCTGCTATCCTCCCCTGGTGCAATACCACTCCACCTATTAACTGTTCTTTGTACTGTTTCAACCCTACATTTCTATATCCTGCTTCCCTGACAACTGCAAAAGCTTCAGGCAGTATCGAATCCAGAGATTCTCCCTTGGAAATTCTATTCTTAAATTCATCTGTTTTAGCTCTCAACTCTTCATCACTAAACTGCTTCATTTCAGAATCCATACTATCTATTTTATCCGCTATAGGGATAATTCTTTTTACTTCCCGTTCGCTGTACGACTTAAATAATTTCTGAAAAAGTTTCATTTTTTTTTCATCCTCACCACATTAAATTTTATAAAAATACATGCTTTTTAAATTATATCATCTAACTATTAGCTATTCAACTCATAGAAATAATAGTTTACTTTAGTTTAATAATATAAGCTGTATTTTAAAGTGTAAAGAAGAGGAAGCTCCTGCTTCCCCTCCAGTAATAATCTAAAATTCAGGTTCTATTAAACCATAATTTCCATCCCGTCTTTTATAAACTACATTTACTTCCCCATTTTCAGCATCCCTGTATACAAAAAAGCTGTGGCCTAAAAGCTCCATCTGAAGTACTGCCTCCTCTGACGACATAGGCTTCACTGCAAATTTTTTAGTTCTTACTATTTTATGTTCTTCTTCGTTTTCTTCTGCATCATTTGGTATAAATTGAAATCTTAGAGATTCAGAATTGTTTCTTTTCAAAAGCTTTGTTTTCTGCTTGCGTATTTGTCCTTCTAATTTATCTAAAACCAGATCTATTGAAGCATACATATCTCCATTTTCTTCTTCGCCTCTTAGTATAACTCCATTAAAGGGAATGGTTACTTCGATTTTTTGCCTGTTTTTCTGTACACTTAATGTAGCATGAGCCTCTACATCAGGGTTGAAATACTTATCAAGCCTAGATAATTTTTTTCTCACAACATTTTTCAATGCATCAGTTATCACCATATTCTTTCCAGTTACAATTATTTTCATATTTTCAGCCCCTTTCCTATAGTTATTCTAAACTGATTGAGTATGTTTAGAATCAATATACTTTTATTTGTTAATATTATTGTAATACTACTAATTATAAATTACAATAGCTACCTATTTAAACAATTTCACTTCAAATAAAATTCATGCTTAAATTAAAACATTTATAGAACTTCTATTAAAAATTCACATAAAAAAACCTGTACTTTATATAAAGTACAGGTTTTTTCATCAGATCTACCTTAAATTTTGCTCATATGCTTCTATCATTTTCTTAACCATATTTCCACCTATTGAACCAGCTTCTCTAGCTGTTAGATCTCCATTATACCCATTTTTCAAGTTTACTCCAACCTCTTTTGCTGATTCCATTTTAAATTGATTTAAAGCTTCTTTAGCTTGTGGAACTACTGGTTTATTACTATATGCCATAATACACACTCCTTTTTATAGTAAATTTTACTGCTTACAATTACAGTTTGTACATTACTGCAAAAATTATTCTAGGTAATTGATGGATCTTTTAAAAAGCATCTATTATTTTAACAATCTCGGACCCAACCTGACTCTTTCATTCATGACTAAAGCCAAAATAGAATTTATTGTATCTATTGACTTTGCAGAAAATATATCAAATTTCCCGAAAAAAGCAATAGTTCCTAAAAAAATATTAAATAAATTTGACATTGTAATATTTTGCTGTATGACTCTGTACGCATTCTGAGATAGTATTATCAGAGCATCTAATTTATTAATATTCTCGTCAAAGATAATACAATCTGAATTAAATTTAATCCCATTACTGGAATAATTTGCAAAGCTCACACTTATATCTGCAGCTCTCATTGCCATAATATCATTTATTCCATCTCCAACCATCATAACAGTTCCCTGAGATTTCTGATCTAATATAATTTGAAGCTTTTCTTCACTGTTACAACCGCCATAGACATTTTTTATTCCCAACTTATCGGCAATATATCTACCTTTCTCACAGCAGTCACCTGTTACCAAAGATATGTTCTCCACATGATTGAATTCAAGCTTATTGATCAAATCGCAAGCACCTTTTCGTATAGCTTCCTTCATCACAATCAGACCTGCTACTACATTATCTATACTCACAAGCATAGGACTGTATAGGCCGCCTTCATAATATGCGTACCTTTCCAGAACATCATTTAAATCAACATTATTTTCCTTAAGAAAACCATTATCTCCAATCAATACTTTATGGCCATTATATCTCGTACTTATTCCTTTCGAAGGTAATAAAACTATTTTTTCCAGCTTTCCCTCTGCCTCATAAAAACTTGTTTCCATTGATATACCCTGAGAAATATTCGGAATCTCTTCACAGCTTTCGCCTTCACAGGCAGAACATATTTTCAACAAGTCCTCAATTGTGTAATTTTCATTAAAGGATTCAATATGGGCAATGCTCATGTTCTTATAAGTAAGAGTTCCCGTTTTATCAAAAACTAAGCTATTGATATTGATAATTTTTTCGAGAGTGTTGGGATTCTTAATATATATGTCATACTTACTCAGCCAATGTACATAATTCTTTATTGCCGTACTCAATGCCAATTCTGAGGATGCCGGGCACAAAAGCAATATTATCGACAGTGCATTTAATATGTCACCTGTAAACACATAGTTTAAGGCTGACAATACCATCGCAGCAGGCAGCGCCCTCTCCTGATATCTTATAACACTTTTTCTTAAGTTCAGCTTATCAATAGAAATATCCTCTTTCTCAAGAGGTTCAGCTAATCTCGATATTCGAACTTTCATTTCTCCAGATATCACAACAACCCCTTCATATACTTTGCTGCCTTCTTCTATTAAAGATACAAGAGGCTGTCCCGTATAGTAAAAACTATTTACTGCAGCTCTTCCCTCCAGAACTTTTCCATCTACAGGAATAACTTCCCCTTTACGGACTAATATAGTATCTCCTACTTCTAATGATTTAACTGAAGTCAACATTTCATTGCCATCATCTGTAACAATCCAGGCTGTATTGGGAGGATTAGCCGTACTCTTTCTCAACAGGCACTGGCACTTTAAATCCGCAGACACTTTTATATAATCTGTAAAATCAGTCATCAAAATCAAAAATAAACCTTCTGTACTTTCCCTAGAAATAGTCAAAACCAGACCGGCTAACTTTAGAAAAACATCTGGATGAGGATATATGCGCCCTGCGAGCCTATTATAAGCACTCCTAAGCAGAGAATATCCACCTACTATTGCTACAAGAGAGGCCATTTCTACCATGGCAAGACTCCCACTTAAAAAAAATTTTCCAAATAGAAGCTGCTTAATTTTAAAAAATAAATACACTAGAGTGGATCTTATAAAATTATTTTTAACAATATTCCTTTTATTTTTGATATTGTAGTATGAATCATAGGCTTTGAAAATTTCATCATTATAATTTATTTTAGAAGTCAGTGTCTGCTCAATACTATTTTTAATTGACTTAAGATCGGTCTTTTTTTCATCATACAAAACCAGAACAGTTCCAATATTATAATTTACCTTACTGTATTCTACTCCATACAGACCTTCTGTATATATATCGATATATTTTGCCAATCCCTTGTTTAAATATGCTTCATCACATTTAAACCTCACTCTTCCAGGTAACACACTTAATTCCCTCAACTTTAAAATTCATCCTCCTTGCGGCACTAAAAATCGTTAACTTTTTCACCCTGTCTTCTGATTACAATTACACTTATCAGCGTTTAAACATCAACGACCTCATTACATGTTTATACAATCTCTTATTATTCACTTTTTGACACTCTTGAAAGAAAAAGTTGCCCAAATCCGTTATGGATTCAGACCATAATGATAATATCTTTTCCTCAGATGAAGGATTATTCTTAATTTCCTCTAGACTAAAAATCAATAAGTCCTGTAAAACTGCTTCAGCTCTATTTAAGCTATCATTTATTAAAATTGCATTAGCTGAAATATCTGCATTGTTTTCCATATATAAAGCTCCTTGTATATAAATATTTTAGTTCGTCAAATAACGTAATTTAATGTAGGGTATTTTATTGAAACTTTCATAAAAATCAAATTTCAATTTTAAAATCAAAACCATAAGCAAAGTATTTAAAATATAATAGATTATAGAATATAAAGGCGTTAAATAATTCAATACTGCAAGTAATATTCCCAATATGTTCAATGTAATTGCTGTATTTTCAACTTGAACATTTACCTCCCTGCAAAAATAACCCAATTTTATTAACAAAATCAATTTATCCATACTAGAATATTTCAAATTAATATCTGCCTTTAAGCTACTCAATTCATTGTACAAACATATAACACAATCACTGCACATATAGCTCAATTCATTTTCAGGGAATTTCCCTGTAACTATTAGAATAGTATTACTATCAGATTTATCAGTTATCAGACAATTTTTCTTTCCATCCAGGTCATTTTTATCCAATACTTCTATTCCCAATACATAGCCAATATAACGTATAATACCATCTTCACTGTTTCCAATTATAAATATATTGTTAATTCCCAACATACGTATATTATCTATAATCAATTTCATGTTATCATTAATTGGATCATCTAATTTCCCCAATATGACTAGCTTTTGTATTTCATATTCGTTTAAATTCATCATGTCCATATCCCGTTCATTGAATCCATTTCTAAAGATGTCATCTTCTATTAACAAAGTATTAACATTACTGAGGAAACTAATTGAAGTGTTATCTTTCAAATATATATTTTCCATATTCAATTTAACCGACGCATAGTAATAGGAGGATGCCCTTACGCCAAACAAAATTCCTGGATAACTCAATACAAATATAGAAATAGTATTGATAACATTACCAGTAAACACAAATACAATAGCTGCTATGCCCATTGAAATTTTTAATATTTTACTGGAGATACTGTATTCATCTCTATATACTTGTTCTGAAAGCTTTTTTTTAAATAAAAAGAAAGGATTTACTGCATCAATTAGAGTCTTTAGCAGAGAGCTCTTATCTATATTCTCAACAGCTGCTACTTCTGGACCATTAAAAGCTTTTTCTATTATAACCACTATTTTGTTCTCGTCAATTTCATTCTCATTATAATATATAAGAACATTTCCTGTATTTTTACTCACATGAAAAGACAATATACTATCATATCTAGTCAATCCACTTCTTACCCTGAGTATCCTTTGCTCATTTTTCAGTAAACCCTTTACATTGACTCTGACTCTTCCTGGAAGTGAGGAGATAATTTTTATTATATCAATTCCTGCAGCACCCATTTCAAGTCCTATGCCTCATCCATTGAGGTCTTACGTTTTCTTTTGCGCTGATATTGCGCTTCTGCCACTATATCCTCAAATTCTTCTTTTGCTCCACAAGCCAATTCAGCAGTTTTGTCTATCACTGCAAGAACTGAACCTACAGTGCCCACTGTTAACTTTCGCAGGGGGCTGAAAAGTGCTTTCCCTACTGAAAAATCTGTTTTTTCGTCATCCACGTTCTTATTATTGTCACCAATATTGTCAAGTTTAGATAATATATCTTCTACATTTTTATTGATCTGTTGAAATCTATCATTCATAGTTTTAATATTATTTTTCAAATCAGATCTATCATCCTGAAGTTTCTGCATCTGGGTACTTATTTGACTATATTTTTGTTCAAGTGCATCCAATTTCTGCTGCATCTTTTTCTGTAATTCTTCTACATGAGCTTCATTATTATCGTTATTCATTTCTAATCAACCTCTTTCTAAAGATTATAATCAAGTTTATTATTCACAATTTTTCTTTAATAATACATAATTATAACAATTTCTCCTTGAGAATAAACCAAATAAAAAGAAGCTCTGATAAAACAAAGTTTCTTCTCACATCATCGGCTTTTATTCAACAATTCTATTTAAAAACTTGCAGATTTTAAGTTACGTGCATCAAGTATATTCTCAATGTTATTTATACTCATAATGAAGGCTTTAATTAATTCATTTTTTAAATTTACCCTTACATTTATCAACAACCCCTTTATTTGATTGTATATTAATTCTTGATGTTTTTTCTTTTGATTTGCCAGGTTATTTTTGCTTAATATATTTTTACCTGAAATGCTCTTTTTTAGCATTTCCTTTACTACACTACTCCAGCATATTTTATTTAAAATACATGATATACTAAGATCTATAATATCTTCGCAAATTCTAGATGTTATTTGAGTAATTTCAATACTATTAATCGTCCCCCCAAGAAGATCAACATAATAGTCTTCTATTGATCCTATTGATACAGCACTCAAATGCAAATATCCCATATTTTTAACAATTTCCATATTGACCTTAGATAATATACTCTCTATGCACTCTTTAACCTGGCAATCCGACAATACTCCTTCTGCAAAGTTCTTTTCCCCGTGTAACGTCAAATTATCAGCCAGCATCCGAGAATAGACAACTGCTTGTTTCATATGGACAGAAAAAAATATATCTAGCTCTCTTTCCACTAGTAAAATACAAGACATTTCAAGTTCACTTATATTGCTTTGGGAATAAAAATGTGAACCCCTCATAGTATCCTCCTATTACAATTCACAAAAGATTCTATCATTAAATAATATCTATTTAAATTCAACATCCGTTTTTATTATTTTATTACTCAAAAGTAAACTGGACATAAAGCAAATGTTAAACCAACGTTAAAGTAAAAATCAAGGAATAATTTATAATTTTATCGGAAAATATAATTAAGTAATCCAAAATAAATCAATTCAGCAGTTTACAAATGGGAAAGGTAGATGTAACAGAGTGCTTCATTCAAATAATAATATCAAAAATCGTATGGACGACTATGATTTTTTATATAAAAGAATAAGGATACCAATTAAATCTGTTTATAGAAACCAATCGGCGGTATCTCCAATAACTAAATATATCATGTCTATAAAAGGAGTAAAATTAGCCAAAGCCAATACCATAACCGGTAAAGTATTGATCTTATTTGATGAAGATATAGTATCAGAGAGATACATCGAAAAACAGATCAATATTTATATAAAAAAAACTAAAGTTATTCATGATTCCAACATAATTAAAATCAATAATATAAATGAAGAAACAGCTCTGCCAATTGGCTTTGAAGATAATACATCAATATCAAATGTTTCAACAATTAACAACTTAACACCATGGCATACAATGGATAAAAATCAAATTGAGACTATGCTGAATGCGAACCTCAAATACGGTTTGACCAGTAAAATGGCATCAAAAAAAATAAAAGAGCTTGGATTAAATGTGCTATCAGAGAAAAAAAGAAGTTCGCTAATCTCTAAAATTTTGGAAAGTTTCAATAATTTTTCAATAAAATTACTTCTTGGAGTCAGCGCAGTTTCATTTATCTTGGGACAGATTCCAGATGCCATAGCTATACTCAGTATAGTCTTCATTGAAACGGTACTTGGGACTGCCCAACAACATAAGGCAGAGAAATCCATGTATTCTCTAAAGGATGTAATGGTGCATAAAGCTAGAACACTTAGAAATGGACATGAAACTTATATAGATGCCAAGCATTTAGTTACAGGTGATATAATCTTAATTCAGGCAGGAGATAAAATACCAGCCGATGCCAGAATAATTGAATGCTACGATTTAAAGGCCACTGAAGCATCACTAACTGGCGAATCCACTGCTGTAACTAAATCCGCTGATCTATGTCATAAATACACTGAACTTGGCAATAGACACAACATGCTGTTTATGGGAACTAACGTTATTTGCGGTACAGGTAAAGCAATTGTAGTGGCCACAGGAATGAATACTGAGATAGGAAAGATTGCTGCAATGCTTCAAAACATAAAATCCCAGGCAACTCCTCTCCAGATAAAAATGCAAAATTTTACTGCCAACTTAACTAAAATATGCCTGGCCTGCTGTGCATTTGTCGGTTTCGGTGCCCTGCTTGCCGGTAAAAGTCTTGTCCAAGTTTTAACCATGTCAGTAAGTTTTTCTATAGGAGCTCTGCCTGAAAGCCTTCCAGCTATTGTCACCGTTGCCATGGCTTTTGGAATACAAAGAATGAGTAAACAAAACGTCATCGTAAGAAAACTGACCGCCCTGGAAACATTGGGTTCCACTAATGTAATTTGCTGTGACAAGACCGGAACTCTTACCATGAATGAAATGACAGTTAGAAGAATTTACACGGACAGATGCCTGTATGATGTAACTGGCTCAGGCTACAGCCCAAAAGGCAGCATCAATCTTATTGATGGAAATCCTACAGGAGAAAACTGCCTTAAAAAACTGTTAGCTGTTGGAGTAATCTGCAACAATGCCTCCTTAGTAAGAAACAACAATAAATGGGCTGTGCAGGGTGATCCAACAGAGGGTTCCTTAATAACCGCCGCCCGTAAACTGGGATTAGATGAAAATATGCTAAGAAATTTTAATCCCCGTATAAAGGAAATTCCCTTTGATAGTTCCAGACGATTCATGACCGTAATAACAGAGAAGTCAGAAGGTAAAAATGCCTTTTGTAAAGGTTCGCTGGATTCTGTTATCCAAAAATGTAAAACTATTTATGAAAATGGAATAGAAAGGCTTCTAACGTCAACGGATAAAGAGAGACTTATGTCAATAGGCGATGAAATGGGGAAAAATGCTCTCAGGGTTTTAGCTTTTGCATATAAGAAAATTAACTGTAAAGGTTCTGAAAACGTCGATAATAATTTCGTCTTCCTGGGGATAGTTGGAATGGAGGATCCACCAAAGAAAGGTGTCAAAGATTGTATAAAAAAATGTCACAGAGCAGGCATAAAAGTTGTCATGATCACAGGTGATCACAAAAACACCGCAGCTGCCATAGGGAGAGAGTTAGGTCTATTAACCAATGGCCTGGTTATGTCAGGAAACGAACTGGAAAATATAACAGATGAGGAATTAGACTGTAAAATTTGTAAAGTACAAATTTTTGCAAGAACTTCTCCCGAGCAGAAGCATAGAATCGTAAAGGCTTTTAAACGATTTGGATATGTAGTCGCTATGGCAGGTGACGGTGTTAATGATGCCCCTGCTATTAAAGAAGCCAACATAGGTATAGCTATGGGAAATAATGGAAGTGACGTAGCTAAAGATGTTGCCTCCATAACTCTTGTTGACGACAATTTTTGTACAATAGTAAAAGCTATTGAAGAAGGAAGAGCTGTCAACAATAATATAAAAAATTCCATGAAGTATCTGTTGGCAGGTAATCTTGGTGAAATAATTGCCATTGCCCTAGCCTCTACTGTAGGAGGAATACTACCTCTTATTTCTATACAAATACTATGGACAAATTTAATTTCAGAAAGTATTTTAGGTTCTGCTTTAACTACAGAACCATCCAGTGATGACGTGATGAATTCGTCACCTTTGAAAAGATATGAACCTTTGATCAGCAAAAAACTAGGGTTACAAATTGCCAGAAGGGGTCTTGGAATAGGTTTAACTACCTTTGCAATATTCGAAGGATCTCTGATTTTGGGAGCAGGTTTAAATAAAGCTCGGACTTTAGCTTTTTCCAATCTAATCTGTTCTCAATTTTTAAACCTATACGATTGTAGGGGAAATAAACCTGCATTGTCCAATAGGTATATAAACATTGGAGTTGCTTCTTCCATGGCTATGCTGCTAAGTATAATATATCTACCATTTATAAGCCCGTACTTTGGAACACAATCATTAACACTATTGGATTGGGGTGCTGTAACAGGAATGTGTATGATCAGTAGAATATAATTGAAACTATATTTTAACATGGAAATATTGTAAACTGCTGGCCATAAGCCAGCAGCAATTTATAATATATTCTCAATGAATTCAAAATAAACATTAATTGTTCTAAAAAATTTATTTTTTCTACATTATTGTACATCTTCCGATAATATCCCAGATAAAATCTCTGTAACATAAACTGTTAATTTCGGGCAAAAACTCAAGAGCAATCCCTTTTCCAGAATAATTTTCATTTCCTCTGGTTTACTGATGTCATATCCCAATAATTCCCTGCAAACTGTAGAATTATATCTCATTAAAAATTTTTTCCTGAATTCAGTTACTTTAGCTACATTTTGATTTTTGACGTCGGGGGTATTCTTCAAATAATGACCATATTTAAGACCAATTGCTATCAACGCACCAATAACTGCACCGCAGGTTTCTCCGGAGAACATGCCCCCGCCAAAGCTGGCAGCAATTTTATTTGCCTGTTTTACATCAATACCCAGTTCTTTTGCAAAATTGCTCAGCACTACCTGTCCACAGTCAAAACCTTGTTCAAACAATTCTACAACTTCATTTTCTCTCATCGGCATTTCCTCCCCGTTTTTGAACAAATTTATCTGCTATATTTGTCAGCATTTAAGCAATAGTTCCTCCACAGCTAGAACCACTGCCAGCTGTACAAGCATAGCAATGATCTCCAAAAACAATTTTTCGAGCAGCCACAGACTTCCCCTTTAAATCTTGAATTTGGTGTTTGCTCTCTGCTGTCCATCCTCGTGCCTGATTAAAATCGCAGTCATACAACAGGCCATCCCATCCTACGGATAGCTGATTACGGCACATCATATTTTCCAGTGTCTCAGGGTTAAAAGCAGACCACAAGCGATTCATGTAAGGTTTCAAATTGCCGCTTCTCTCTAAAAATTTACCAAATCGGCCAATAGGGCTGTTTGTAATTGTATACAGTTTATTAAATATTATTCCATATTGTTCCATCAATTTTCTCTTATATTCCAGAGTCAAGCTATCTTGTTTTGGTGGTAAAAAAGCACCCCCAGGATTGTATACTAGATTCAACACCAAATCCGGTGTTTTACCATATCCCAATTGATTAAATTTTCGCAGCATATCAATACATGCTTTAAAAACTCCAATGCCTCTTTGCCTGTCGGTATCCTTTTCTGAGTAGTACGGCAAAGAGGCTACAACTTCCACATTGTGATGAGCGTATAATTCAGGCAAATGAGTATAACCTTTTTCTGTTAAAATAATCAAATTAGAACGGACTATAGTATGTATTCCTTTTTTTGATGCTTCCTCTATCAACCATTGAAAATCAGGATTCATCTCAGGTGATCCTCCCGTAATGTCAAGCACAGAAAATTTATTTTCTTCAAATACCTGAAGACAATCCTTCATAGTTTGGCGGCTCATGATCTCAGTGCATGTGGGTCCAGCATCCACGTGACAATGCTTACAAGATAAATTGCAGCGATTTGTAATATTTACTTGCATGATATCCAATTGGGACCTTGTCCTACAAAATTTCTGACCCTTAACTCTTTCTGAAAAAAGAGGAATTCCATCAATTTGTTCCAAATATAAATTCTGTTTCATATTCATTTCCTCTATAATTCCAGCTTTTTAATTACGTTCTTTGCCTGCATACCATGAGCTAATGTGGCCCCACCTCTAATAGCCGCAGCAACATGAACGGCTTCGATCATCTGTTCCTGATTCACACCCATTTCCAGAAGTGCCTGTGTATAGGAATCAATGCAATAAGGGCATTGAATGGCATGTGCCACTCCAAAAGCAATAAGTGCTTTTTCTTTAGCTGTCAACGCACCATCAGCAAACACATGGCTATAATAATCCATAAATTTTTTCCACATTTCAGGTGCATCCTCTCCCATGTTCCCAAACTGAAGTAAATCCTCTGGATTGTAATAAGTATTCATTATTTTTTCCTCCTAATAGATTAAATATAATATTAGACATTGTCTAACATCCATACTATGATCCTATAATTTCATGAATAGCATGTCAACAGTTTTAATTAATATCGTTAATATAGAGCGGTTAATCAGTACATTTCATGTTTTTTCTTTAGGTTATTTGCAACCATACAGCAAATTACCATCCCAACCATACTTAACCCAAGCCACAATTCTAAGAATACTGGAATATATTTTATTAAATCCCTCATAATAATCACCTTTCTTAAAAATTCTCTTTCTGGTTTTATTGTCAGGCTGGAAATTAAGATTCCAACCTGACAACCTATGTTATTCCATATATCCTACTTATGTGTTCCGATGTTTACAGTTCCAGATTTATTTCCAGCAGTTCTATTAATACTGCCACTCTGATGTCCGCTGTCTTTATTTATTGCTCCGCCTTTATTGCCAGCTTTTTGATTTCCAACATTTTTTGATGCAGGCGTAGTTTTATGCCCTTGTCTTGATGCAGGTGTAGTTTTATGCCCTTGTTTTGAGACAGGTTTATATCCTGATGTAGAATAAGTAAATATAGCCAATACTCTTGATTCTTGATAACTATTTATAACATTTGCTGCAACCAAATTATCAAGTCCAATTTTGAAATTTCCTGTAGAATTATACACCGCTAATATTCTAGATTCCTGATAGGAATTTATGACCCCTGATGCTACCAGATTATTAAGTCTTGCTGTGAAACTCCCATAGGAATACTTGTAAACAACTCCTAGTTTTTGTGCGGGGCCATTATATCTTGGAGCAGCACTTACTGTTGTAGCAACTCCTGTACTTAATATTGGTGCAATAACCATAGCAGCTGATATTACTTTGTATTTCATCTTTAACATTTTCTTGTACCTCCTGAATTAAATTA
>NZ_FXYI02000046.1:0-21204 GCF_900184915.1 Clostridium sp. HV4-5-A1G
ATTATATGCAAAATGTTGTAACTAAAAGGCTGAAAGCAAATATAGATAAATACTAAATCTAAAATTTTATAGTTTTATTTAAATTATTTTTGACGAATTTTTGACGGCAAAAATATATAAGGAGCTAATCGAAAATGATTAGCCCCTTGCTTTGGTTAAAAGATAACAATTTAAAACATAGATTGTGATGTATTATACTATAATATAATAATTTGAGCAATAGAGAATTTCTGGAAATGCTAAATAAGAGAAAGAACTCCTAAATATAGGAACTCTTGTGAGATTAAAAGTTTCTAGGAACTAATCATTCAATTACATTCTAACATATATTTATAAAAATTCAATAAACTACACAGGAATAAATTAATATATCTAGGATATACTATCAATGAAACTTTGTTACAATCATTCTTGCATAACTTGTTTATAGGGGTTCCGGTTACTACGGGGCTTCTATATTTTTATTATAAACAAACTTTATAAATATAGATTCATGGTTAAAATTTATGCTATAATAATTATCAGGAGAATAAAGTGTTTTTAGTTAGTCACTCCCCAGGGTTTATCTCTTACAAAGGAGTCGTTGCGGTTAATTTGACAGCAGAGGGGGTGACATAAATGAGTGATTCTATTACTATTACATCTATAGTATGCGTTACAATAGTAAGTATAGTAGGCATTTTTGCTATGCTTGCATACTTAAAAGAAAGAGCCATTCTTAAATATAAGAACAGCTCTAAACACAGTAATAATGAAATATCTATTACTGCGGATAGTGATAAAGAAAATAACTCAAAAAACTAAAATGCACCCATTCCACTAAGTGCATTTTAGCTAACTAACAAACATTAATTTTACTTAAAACCGTAACGGCTTCTTAAGATATATTATATCTACTTTGTATCTATATTATACCACAATAATTTTATTTTTAAATACATCTCATGTTAAAGTTCAACTTTAGAAAATGTCTCATTTCTATAAAAAGTAAATTGGTTTAAATACGCCTTATGATAAAGTTTAGTTACGCAATAATATAACAAAAATAATCTAAATAAATAATACTCTAAATAAGTAACTTCATTGTTTCTAAGTTGTTTAACAATAATCTTATTAACTTATTCAGGATAAAAAAATAAACACCCGGCATTAACCAAATGCTTATTTTCCCCTCTAAGTATTTTACTTAGGACATATACTATTATATATGTAAATTATTACCAAATCAAGTGTTTATTACTATTTTTTAATTAAGGAAATGTTTTTGCTCTATAATCAAAAGGGTTATACAAGTATGCGAACAATAAAATTTTGGCATTAAATAATTTTTAAAATATGTATCAGCACCATTCGTAAAGCGTGTGGTGCTGATGCATAATATACTTATCCTTCTCCTCCATCATCAATCAACCAGGGTGAATTTTTATCTTTTCTAACAAGAATGATCCATTTTTCATATGTTCCACTATCTTCAGGTCCGATTCCATCCTTTTTATATTTAACTGTGTAATTGACTTTATAAATTTTTACATTCTCTGCTTTTGCACCATTTATTATTCCCCTGCCATATTTCATATACCCTTCTTTCTCTGATGGACTTGTATCTTCCACTATGCTGTTAAGTTTAATAGATTTAAGATTTTCATCTAATGACGGCCCGCGAAGCCATTCTGTGTGTGTTGAATTCACCCCTTTTACGTTTTTTTCATTATAATATCCAAAATAATTTTTTATTACCTGCTCCGGTTGAAGCAATTGGCCTTTAGCAGTTATTATATTGCTGCTTTTATTCATGTCTTTTTTAAAAACAATATTAAAACCTACCAATGATATTACAGTTATTACCACAATCAGCACTGCCAATATTATACCCCTTTTTTTCTCTTTCATATTCAACATATTCTCCAGTCTCCCCTTTAATATTTTCTTATTATTAAATCCTGTAATCAGCAGTAAGATATTGTATATCATATCATTTCTTTTATAATGCATGAGCTCATGTTTTAAAATAAACTCCATTTCTCCGATATCATATGAAACCCTTCATCACCTGCTTTTAATCCAATGATCCAGTTCATCCAGATCATCATCGGTAATATCATTGTCCTCATGCAGCGTAGTAATAAAACTTTTTAAAGAGCCTTTATGAAATTTACGGAAAAATTCTCTGGTTTCAAATTTACGATATTCTTCTTCAGTCACAAGGGTTGTATAATAGGTTCTCCTTTTCCCTTTTGCTGCAGTTATAAATTTCTTCTTTGCCAAACGGGACAAAAGAGTCAGTATGGTTGTGTTTTTCCAGCCTTTTTTCTTTTCTATAATACCCACAATTTGCTTGGAAGATATTGGATTCTGGCTGTTCCAGACAGCCTCCATAACTTCCAGCTCGGATTCAGGAATCTTTATAATTGACAATATAAGTCGCCTCCACAGTATCAATTTTACATTTGTAGAATATATTTGTAAAGATTTTTTATTCCCTGAAAATATTGTAAATATGACAAATAAGTATAAATTATTAAGTCCGCTTTTTTATCAAGTGATTCTTAGGTTCAGATGGAGTTTGCTAATAAGGAATACTTTACTCCACCTGAACCTTAGCAGAACTTATCCAGGTGCATAGCGGTGCTTATCTCCCACTTTGAGAAAAGCAGATGTCCCAAATCTTTGATTTGATAACAGTCGCTTTCACAGAGTGCGCTGGGAGTATTAGCACTGGTAGCGTTCGGATAAAAAACTATAGACTATTTTGGTCCACAATGCTATAATGTTTTATAGACCAATCAGGTCGATTAAATAAATTGAATTAGGAGGCCGTCAGATGTTTGAAAAGTTTCATGCATTGGAACCTGATAAACAAAATAGAATACTCAATGCAGCAATGAAGGAGTTTAACTTAAGGGGTTACAAGAACGCATCTACCAATAAGATAGTAAAAGAAGCCAGTATAGGCAAGGGAATGCTGTTTCATTACTTTCACAGTAAAAAAGAGCTGTATTTATATCTATACGATTATTCAGTAAAAACTCTGATGAATGAATTTTACGGAAAAATAGATTTAAGTGAAAGAGATATCCTAAAAAGGCTGAGACAGGTGATTGTCATGGAATTTACCCTGATAGGCAGATATCCGGATATGCTTGACTTTGTAAAGTCCGCATACTTCGAGGAATCAGAGGAAGTGAAAGATGAGCTGGATATAAGAAGCAGGAATTATATTGCAAGTGGAAGCAGTAAAGTGCTGCAGGATGTGGATGTTTCCAGATTTAAAGAAAATGTGGATAAGGACAGGGCTGTTCATGTAATTATGTGGACACTAGAAGGTATTTCTGCAAGAGAGCGGGAAAAATTAAAAGTTTCCTCCCTGAATGAATTAAATTATGATAATTTTCTAGCAGAACTTGACAGCTATCTGGATTTGTTCAAAAGCACTTTTTATAAATAATAGATAAGAAGGAGATTTTAATTATGAGTACTATGATAAAAAGTTTCAAAAATCTGACTCCTGAGGAAAGGCCGCTTGCAGGCGGCAAAGGTGCAATGCTTTCAAAAATGTATCAGGATGAGTATCCGGTGCCGGAGGGATTTGTGGTTTTACCCTCTGCTTTCCATGAAAATAAACTTAGAGATGAGGCCTGGAGTGAAATACAGAGTCTGCTGAAAGAAATCAGAGATAAAAATGCAGGCTGCCTGTTTGCAGTGAGGTCCTCCGCATTAAGTGAAGACTCTGCAGCAGCTTCCTTTGCAGGAGAATTTGAAACTGTTTTAAATAGAAATACAGATGAGGAAATAAAGGAAGCTATCTATAAAGTGTTTCAATCAAAGGAATCATACAGAGTAAAAGCTTATACCTCTGTACAAGGCATGGACCAGTCCCATCAAATTGCAGTAGTTATCATGCTGATGGTTCCATCTGAGATATCCGGCGTATTATTTACTGCAGATCCAATTACCGGAAGCCACGAAAGCATGTCCGGTAATTATGTATACGGGCTGGGAGAACAGCTTGTATCCGGAGAATCCAATGCATATCCCTTTAAATTATTCAGGCCAAAGGGAAAATACGAAGGGCCGAAGGATTTTAAAAAATATTCTTCAAAATTATTCAGATATGCTTCCAGACTGGTAAAAAAACTGGGATGTCAGCAGGATATTGAATGGGCAGTTTCCAAAGGGAGGCTGTATATATTGCAGGCAAGGCCAATTACCACGCTGAAAGCATATAATCTGGACACCTACGAGATGAATGATTCTCTGGACGGGGATTATCTATGGACAAATACCAATGTAGGTGAAGCCATGTCTGATGTTTTTACTCCCTTAAGCTGGTCTGTAATAAGAACACTTGATGAGGAACAATCAATCATTCCCAATTATTATCTGTTTTCAGGCAATATATGCGGAAGAATGTACTCCAATGTCAATGTGGCATTGTCCATGTATAAGGCATTTGGCAGAGATTATAAACCGGTGCTCAAAAAAATGAACTATATATTTGGAAAAACCACAAAGAACATGGATATTCCCATATATCCCTTTTCAGGTTTGCAATTATTAAAGGTTATGCTTCCAAGAATAGGATATATGTTAAAATGCTCAAGAAAAATTTCAAGATCAATACCTCTCTATATAAAAGATACACCTGCATGGTGCAGAAATATGAAAAAACGTATAGAACAGGTAAATGACGGGAATGAATTACTTGAATTATGGAAAGAAGAACTCTGGCCCTACAACTGTAAAATATTATTGGCGGGCCGCTATGCACCCAGAAAAAAAATAATGGCCCTGTTCAAGCTCAATGAAAAACTTCCAGAGCTTTTGGGAAAAGAAGCTGCAGATGCTTTGCTTTCCAGTTTAGGCGGCAATTCCAGCCTTGAAAGCCTGGGGCCTGTTGTTGGAATTTCAAAAATAATCAAGGGAGAAATGACCAAAGAAGAATACATGTTGAAATATGGTCACAGGAGCCCTCATGAATTTGAATTATCCATACCGGATCCATCAGAGGATAAAATGTGGCTTGAAAAACAGATAGAAGAAAATAAAAGAACGGGAGTGGATGCGGAAAGCCTGCTGAAAAATCAGGAAAAACAATATATCCTGGAAATGAAAAGATTAAAGAAGAATTTTCCATCTAAGTATGCTCAAATAAAAAAGCAGATTGAAGAGGCCTATGAGGGAAGTTACATCAGAGAGGCACTGCGTTCGGAATGGACCAGGGTATTCAGGGTCAACAGGACTTTTGCACTTAAAGCCGGCCAGATGACAGGTATTGGCAATGACGTCTTCTTCCTGTATATTCATGAAATCCTTGATTTACTGACAGGAGACAGATCAGCTCTGGAGCACATACCTGCAAGGCAAAAAAATTACGACAGCTACAGAGCTCTGCCTGCCCTTCCGTCCATTATCAGAGGTCGCATAGATCCTTATAAATGGGCCAAAAATCCAGATAGAAGAGTGGATTATTACGATTTTACCTCACCTGCTGATACAATGAGTTCAAATTTTGAAACACTGAAAGGTTTCCCGGGAGCTGCAGGCAAAATTGAAGGTCCGGTTCGAATTCTTAAGGATCCGGAAGACAGCGGTCTGTTCCAGCCAGGTGAAATATTGGTAGCATCAACCACCAATATAGGGTGGACTCCCATATTTCCGAAAGCCGGAGCTATCATTACGGATATAGGTGCACCATTATCCCATGCAGCAATTGTAGCCAGAGAACTCGGTATTCCGGCAGTTGTTGGATGCGGCAGCGCCACTTCAAAACTTAAAACCGGTGATAAAGTTTTGGTTGACGGAAGTCGTGGAGAAATTCAGATTTTAGATAAATAACTGCATGTAAATATAATCAGATTTTCCGGACTTGCCTGCCATACAATTACAGAAGTATAGAAAAATATAGTTCAAGGCAAAAGGCAATCAGCTTTATTCTGCTTAAAAGAAGTGCTACATTGAACCTGCTGAAAAACAGTCAATATAACACTTCTTTAATGAAGATTTTTACATTATGGCAGCTTCTTTTTTATAATATCTTGATAGTATGATGGTAATTCATAATTTCTGATATGCTCAAATTTTTCAACTTTAACTCTGCCTGTTGAATTTATTTTAATAGTAATATAATCAAGTCCTACATCAAGGTGTGGACCAACATAGGGATGAAGTTCTAATTTCACACAAAAATCAACTGTTTCATTCCCACCCAGTCTATCTATGCTCAATACAGAAATATCATAAGGTGCTATTACAGGAGATACTGATAAATATTCTTTATAGTAATTATCCACTGCATTCTGTAAAATAGGCAGTAATAGCGTCACAAGCATATCCTGATATAATTTCTCTTTTGAATTTTGAAGTGCAATACAATGTTCTCTCAATCCAAATTTAACATAATTATATGAAGCAGCCTTAATATTTAACGGAATATAGAAAATTATCAACAACGCTAAAAATAAAGTGTACAGTGACTTTTTCAAACCTATCACCTCAACAAGGGCTTTTTTAATAGACTGTCATTATTTCAAAGCAATTATACAATAGTCTGATATTTCATATTATCTGCTCATTTAATTACTAAACTTTTTAAAGCAAAATTACCCCGCTAATGAAATATCCCTGTAAATCCTGCAGCTAATACCACCACTGCAAATATCATTCTATACACTGCGAATATTCTCATAGGTTTCCTTTTCAAATAAAGTATAAACTTGTTGACTACTATCAAAGCCACTAAAAATGATACCAGAAATCCTACAGCAAGAGATATTATTTCCATAGATGTAAGGTTTGCCATACCGCCAATCTTCAATATCTCCAGGGCGCTCATCCCCACCATAACCGGAATTGCCAGGAAAAAGGAGAATTCCGCAGCAGCAACTGTAGAAAGCCCCGATACCCATCCGCCTATAATTGTTGAAGCCGAACGGGACATTCCCGGAATTATGGCCAGGCATTGAAATGTGCCAATTATCAGGGCCTGTTTTGCTGTAACATTCAATCCACTGTCTCCGACACTTTTATTCCTGAATTTATTCTCAGCATATATCATCCATATACCGCCTAAAAACAAAGTCACTGCCACAGATACCGGTGTGAAAAGGTATTTGTCTGCCAGATCATCCAGCAGCAGCTGACAGATAACTCCAGGAATGCAGGCAATAAATATGACAAACCAGAATTTGAATCCGGATTTTTCATAGCCCACCTTCTGCGGAAGAACAAACTGACAACGTGGATACCCACATAGAATTTACACTAGAATTTTCATTGACAACTTCATCAAATATTCCATTTACAAAATCCTCTTCCTTATAGGTTCCAAATTCATAACTTGATGAGCCACGGCTGCTTTTATCCAAATTAGCTTCACTGAGAATGATTGTTTCGATATTCTCCCTGCATTTATTGGCAAGTTCAAGTGCAACAGGCCCGCCCAAGCTATGTGCAAAAACAATTTCGGGATAATCAAATGATCCGGCACAGCCCAGGCCATGAATAAATAATATTGGCGTATCTTCACCAGGTAAGTCGTGATACCTGATCTTGCTGTTCATATTGTCTACTATGTATTCTTTCATATAAAAGATCCTCCTATTAAATATAAATACTTAAAATCTTCTTAAGCATTAAGCAGATTGGAAATTTACAAGCTTTATTATTCATCATATTTTATCCACATATTCATACCAGCGCCATCGTTTTCATTGGGACGTTTGATAAAACCAAGCTTTTCATAAAATGGTTCTTTGCCTTTAACTGATATTAATACAATTTTAATTTTCCATTCTGATTTAAGTTGAGATTTTAAAAACAATATTAATTCTCCAACCATTTTCTTGCCGATTCCGAATCCTTGATGTGATGGTAATACCATCACATCAGCTAAATAGGCAATATATCCACCATCCCAAAGGATTCTGGCGCTGCCAATTATTTTATTTTTTTCATAGCAACTAACCACCATCCTTGAACGGTTAATGCCAGCTTGAGCCTGCTCTTTATTTAAAGTGTCCCAACCTACCGCATCTCTGAGTCTATTATAATCATCAACACTAATTCCATTTTTATATGAAAAGTCCATTTTATCATCTCCATCACAAATTACTAATCTGTCTACATTTTATTTAAATAATCTTTACTACACATTTAAGTACTATAGGTAGATTATAGCATTATATACAATAACCTGCCCCACTGAATAATTTTTTTATATAGCCAAATTTTAAGAAATCACTTACCCACCTATATTATGACTTACCTTTAGCGACTCAATACCATTTGAAAAATCCAGCATAACACCCATACTTATGACACTTCCTCCCCTGGATTACAAAAGATATTTCAAGTGGATTACGAGAGGAGACGAGACAGCTGAAAAAAATGTTTTAAAATGGCTTGGATCGGAAGAGAAAATTTACAATTGGCACAAAACGTACAGTGAAATGATCACAGAGGTGGCTCATAGGACAAAAACTGCTTTGATTGACGTGAGATCGGAAATTCTCAAACAAGATGACTACAATAGATTTTTGTGTATAGACGGTATTCATCCTAATTTAGATGGACATTCCCTGATTGCCAGTGTAATACTCAATTTTCTTAAAGACAATTACAGCTTTTTATTGATTTAATCAATTTAATACTGCTGGATTAATCAAAAAACTGGTTTCTATATTTTGAAAGAAACCAGTTTATATTTCTATATGGGCAAAATTCACCCAAACTCAAGAATCAATTTGACAGCTTTTATTCCTTGCCTATTGGAAAATAAACTTCCGTTATAAATTCATCGGGGCTGCATTTAGATTCGGGACCCTTTATATATTCATCATGGGGGGCTCCAATTATTTTGTAGGAATTTTTGTCAATCCAGTCTAGGATTTCCCTGTAGGATTCACCAATTTCACTATAGGGACCTATAAAGGTTGTATGGCAGTATAGGCCTCCTTTTAGAATTCTTGTTGATATTTGGGGCGTTTTCAATTCTCTGTCCACAGGTATGCAGATCTCTATGTCCGCATTATTTGGATCAAAGTCTTCATCATAGTACAGAGTCATTATGTTTCCCTTAATGGATAAGTTGTTACTGGAGACAGCTTCGAAGACTTTACCGATTAAATTTCCTATATTGTCCATTAAAATAGTATCTCTCAGACTCAAAACTCTTGTGTCCTTTAAGGTATCTATTGAAATATTGAAATTTCGCTTTGAATTCATTATATCTTCACCTTTCTCTAATTTATTTAAAGAATCTTTTAATTCAAGCAGAATATTCTTGGAAGACTGTATTTGAAATTCAATTTCATGTATCTGCTTTGACAATAGTATGGTCAAAGTGATATTGGTACTGTCTTCCATAATTTGTTTTATCTGATTTGATGAAAATCTGTATCTTCTGAGTTTATTTATTTTCAATATATCCTTTACCTGGTGCTTTTCATAATATCTGTATTGATTTTCAGGGTTGATAAAGCTTGGCTTTATCAATCCCAGGGTATCGTAATACCTGAGCATCCTGGTGGAAATTCTTCCAATTTTCGAAAATTGACCTATAGTATACATAGAATCCTCCTAAATCTTATTCCTCTTCGAAGCGGTTAATTATATATTAAACTTTCACATAATGTCAAAGTCAATAGATTTTTGTAATTTTCTTATAAAAAGCTGACCTTCTGAGTTTATTGAAAAAAATGAACTCAATAAATTTGAAGTACAGGACTTAATTCAATATTTTGAGTGTACTTTTGAGCTGAGCCGATATGGAAAACTGTTTAGAACTTATTATTTTCCCATACTGTTGTATACAGCCAATGCATCGGTAATATTATATTGTTCCGAAGGGTGATCCCCTCTGGCACCAGCTGAAATCAGAATATATTCTTGTCTTCCCACCTTGGCGAGACTGGCGAGACATAGGCCAGCTTCATCGGTATATCCGGTTTTTCCTCCTAAAATTTTTCCGTCAATAATATCTTGATTTTTGAGCTCTTCAAACATGGTACTGTAAAAGGTTATCCCGTCGGAATGCCTATTGGTAGGTGGTGTGGAATGACTGGAGGAAGTAAAAATCTCCCTGAAAGTATCATTCTGCAATGCATAGCTTAAAAGGACAGCCAGATCCTTCACTGTTGTGTAGTGGTTCCCATCATGAAGTCCGGTGGTATTTTCAAAATGAGTATTGTCCATACCAAGATCTGCCGCCTTTTGATTCATGATTTTTACAAAATTCTGCTCTGATCCCGCAATTTGATCTGCAAGCCCGATACAGGACTCCGCACCGCTTGGCAGCATTACTCCGTATAACAGATCCACTGCCCTGACCTGCTCACCAGGCCGAAAACCTGCCATTGATGCACCTGCCCCGTACAACCCCTGAAATGTGGAGTTGGTAAGTCTTATTTCCTCATTAAGATCAGGTAAGTTTTCTATTGCAACAATAGCTGTCATAATTTTAGTCAAGGAAGCAGGATAGATTTTTTCTTCGCTGTTTTTCTGCATCAGGATAGCATGATCTTTTAGACGGATCAGAATTACATTGCTGCTGTTCAGCTTATTAGGAGATATGGAGACAGTTGAATCTGGATCCACCTTGAAAATATGTTGGCTTTCTGGGGTGATGATGGCTTTATAAACATCAGAGGCAATAACAGCTATCAGTAAAAATATTATAAATATGCATATTATTGAGTTTCCATTTTTTACCTTTTGTATCATATAAAACAGCTCCTTATTCTGTACTGATATTATTTAACCACAGAAAAAAGAGCCATGTTGGAATTCTATCTTATGAATTTCTTAAGATTTTCTTATGACGGTAGCTGCATGTTCATGGCTGTAAAAATAGGAATAGAACTTATTAAGGAGGAAATCACCATATCTTAAGGTTTTATTAAGACATTTCTTTTTTTAATATGCTATTATAAACGAGTTAATTACAACGGAGGTGAATTTAATGTTTATTATTATGATCTCGATTACATGTTTTATTGGTACTTTGCCATTCTTGATTCCATACTACATGCTGCTTACTTCTCAAAGCAAAAAGATTGGCTGTAAACTGTCAATTGAACATTTCATAATGGTATATATCTTTGTGTACTACCTTACTGCTGTGCTGAGTTTTACTGGTATTCCTTCCATAAGTGATATTGTTCATAACAGCTCTGGAGTAATAACCTCAAAGGGGTTGAATCTTTCGCCCTATGAGGTTAATCTGATTCCATTTCTCTGGATTACAGAGGGTGCTCGTCCATATATAGAAAACATATTGCTTTTTATACCCCTTGGATTTATGCTTCCATGTATCTGGAAAAAGTATGAAGTGTTATGGAGAACAGTACTATCCGGTGTTACATTCTCTCTTGCAATAGAATTGAGCCAGCTGTTCAATAGAAGAATAACGGATATTGATGATTTACTGATGAATACTATAGGAGCGTTGATGGGATGGGTAATTTTCAAGCTGCTGAAAGAACATTTGTCAAAATTGCAGGACAGGGCTTCTGCCCAAAGTACCAGTATGGAAAAAATTCCATTGCTCCTTGATAAAGAGGAATGCTTTTATATGGCCAGCGCATTTGCCGGTATGCTCTTTGTGTTTCATCCATTTTTAGTACCTTTACTGCAATTGGTATTTAAAATTAGAATTAATGTATAAGTGGAAGCACCACAGTAAAGACTGTGTTTTCTGTATTACTTTGCACGAAAATATTGCCTCCATGGGCGTTTACTATTTCTTTGGCAATAGCCAGCCCAAGTCCCGCACCACCTGTATTGGTAGAACGGGATGTGTCCAGCCGAAAAAATTTCTCAAATATAGTCTCCAGTTTTTCCTGAGGGATAGGATTACCTTGATTGGTAAAAGTTATAACAATATTTTTGTCCTTCCGTTCAGCAGAAATGTCAATGACGCTGTTTTCATAGCTGTAGGCTATTGCATTTTTCAGAATGTTATTGAACACGCGGGCCAGTTTGTCTGCGTCTCCCCACAGAGTGAGGCTGTCAGGTACATTGACAGACACCTGTTTTCCCTGTGGAGTCAGTATTGGATAGAATTCGTCCGCCATCTGCTGGAGCATGAACAGTAAGTTGATTTTTCCTTTATTCAAAACAATAGCTTGAAGATTAAATCTTGTGATCTCAAAAAACTCATTTATAAGCTGTTCTAGTCGATAAGCTTTTTCCAATGTGATACCCACATATTTTGCCTTCTGTTCAGGAGGCATATCAGGAGCTTCATCCAGAAGACTTAAGTAGCCTATAACGGAGGTCAGAGGTGTTTTTATATCATGAGCCAGATAAACTACCAGATTATTTTTGCGCTGCTCCGCATCAAGAGCAGCTTTCTTTTGCTTTTCCAGGTTGCTTTTTATCTGATTAAGCTTATTTTCCATAAAATCCAATTCCGGCGATAATGTAATTTCTTCATCGGATTCCTCAGTAAGCTTATCCATTTCAGTACTTATTTCATCGAAATATTTGGTGAACCATGAAACAGAAAACCGAAAAAGGATAACTAAAAATATTAGAATTGCAACAAAAAGAATCATTTCCATATTGTTGCGGATCACCAGCTGATAGATTTCCTGTGCATCCGAATTTTCAAAATGAAAAGTGATGACTAAATATTGAACGATACGATCTCCGATCTGTCCGCGAAGGATATGACGCAGTAGATAAACAGTCACAGCGGCGGCAGCTGTAATCAGAAGCATTTGAAAAAATACTTTCTTTTTCAATTTCGAATAATCATTTCTTCGTTTATGTATCTTACTTTTCAATTTTATAGCCAACCCCCCATACCGTTTTGATATATTTAGGATGCTCTGCGCTGTCCTGCATTTTTTCCCTTAAATGCCTGATATGAACCATTACAGTATTATTGCTGTTGGTAAAATACTTATCTCCCCATACCTTATGGAACAATTCATCTGAACTCACCACCCGTCCGCGTTTGGAGCAAAGGACCCAGAGGATTGAAAACTCTGTAGGAGTGAGAGACAGCTTTTTTTCATTCAGCGTACATTCATGGGTATCCATGTCCAGTACCAGGCCGGAAAAGGCAATCAAGTGTTCTTTCTGGTTTGGCTCTGCAGAATTATATCTGGTAAATCTCCTGAGCTGCGCCTTGACACGGGCAACAAGCTCCAGAGGGCGAAAGGGTTTTGTTATGTAATCATCTGCACCTAATGTCAATCCGGTAATTTTATCAATTTCCTCTTCTTTAGCAGTCAGCATGATAACAGGAAAATTATGATTTTTCCTGATTTTCCGGCAGAGAGTAAAGCCATCAATATCCGGCAGCATGATATCAAGTATCGCAAGCTCTAACCGTTCCGACTCAACACACCGGATAGCATCTTGGCCGTTATAAAATTTGTATATTGTAAAACCTTCATTTTTTAAATAAACTTCAATTAAGTCCGCTATGGACTTCTCGTCGTCTACAACCAAAATATTGATACTCATAGGTTCTGTCCTTTCTTCCTGATTAAACATTTATTATTATAGTACTGCAAAACAAAAATTTACATCATAATAATTTTCTTATAATTTTTCAAACAAATTGGATTTTACCTTTCGGGCATTTATTCTAAAACCATTTGAATATGTGGAATTCCATCTTCTAAAAACTCCTCTGATACTTGCTTAAATCCTGCTTTTTCATAAAATTCCTTTGCGTAAGATTGAGCCTCTATTTTTATTCTATCTGCATTCATCCTCTCTTTTGCAACCTTTATACCCTTAATCAATTCTATTAAAAATTACTGTCCGTTCCTTAAGAGAAATCTTTCCAACTTGATATCCATATTGAGTTAGCTCCTTTTTATATCTTAAAAAAGAATGATCCATCTCAATTCCTGCTATATCATGTATTTCATCGAAAGATAATTTCATTGACGGGCTGCCATTCCTTTGGATGTATTCCCATAAAGCTGTATATTTACTCATAACATTTTGCTCCTTTGTCAATTGAGTAATTCGCTTTAATTTAATATAGTGAATTAATTCTTACTTAATGCCCTCTATTTCAGATTTGAATTTATTCTCCCAGTTCTTTTCTTAAATCTTCTATATAACGCGATTGCTGTCTTTTTAGATAAAAACCTGCAAATAAATTCATTATAGGATTATTTACTGATATCTCTTCTGTAAATTTAACCTGCGTACCATCATTAACAGGACTAAAAACCCCAATCCAATGGCCATTCATATTTACTGTTACTTACAACTACTTCCCACACTATTTTAACATCTGCTTTAAATGCAGCAGTAATTGTTGATTTTCTCATAGTATACATTCTCCCTGATAAATTACTAATCTATAATACCCAACGTTAAATTGGGATTTATTTATTAAATGAACCAATCTCAATAAGATTGCCCTCTGGATCTGCAATATAACATGTCCTTTGACCCCAAGGTTCTGTTGTCGGTTTCATCACTGAGTCTACTCCTTTAGAAATGATATTTTCATATACTAAATCCACATCCTCATGTTTAGGAACACTTAAAGCAATCTCATAATGACCATTTATACCATTAGCATAATTGAATCGTTTATTCGTCATTTTTTCAAAATCATTTCTTCCGTAAAACATAAACAATATTCCATCTTTTTTTAACATTACATTTGGTTCTTTTCCATCCCAATGAATTTCAAATCCAAGGATATTTTTATAAAACTCAACCATGATTCTCATATTACTAACAAATATTCCAATACCATCCAATTTCATTTTAATCTTCCTTTCAAGTCACTTTTTCTTTTTTAATTTTGGAGTAGGAAGTTCTTCATACATCTCCATAATCAGTTGATATAGGAGCTCTTTATTATCAACATTCTCAACCAAAAGCATTGCTTTTGCAACATCATAAGGTTATTCTCCCATCATTTTTCTAAAAGAAATATCATCCTTAAATTATTCTTATTTATCATATAAAAATCAAGTTACTTTTCATCTATTTTTACTCTTAACATTTTATTCTTAACTTTTACTGCATATTTTAATTCATATGCTGGTACACCATTATTAATTGTTTTTACAATTTCATCCATTTCCTTTTTTATCTTTTCTTCATTAACATACCAGACAAGTACAATTGATTTTTCTCTCCAAAATGCCCCGTTATTAATACCAAGTAACCAATATTTAGGTTCATCATTTTTTGCCTTATACATTACACGTGACGCTAAAACTTTATAAAAATCGATTTTCCATCATACGATTTAATTATGATTTTTCCTGTTGTTACAATTACATTATTAGATAAAGTTTTGTTATTTTCAGTGTTATTTATCTCACCTAGCATTAAATAATCTTTATTTCTCATTTTAACAATAATGTGTCATAAAACTGTATCGGCTAATCTCAATTAAGGTATAATACCAAATCCCATAACAATTAATATACAGTATATAAATAAAATTATATTCCCACCAAACCCTACCTTGGACAAAACTCTACCAACCTTATTTTCTTGTATATTTGAAGGTTTGATATAGCCTATACCTAATACCCAGTAAACAAATAATAGAAATAAATTCAAACTACTTAAAACCATTATTGGCAGCCATTCAGAATCGCTTATTCTTAATTTCACCATCCAGGCATATATGCTAAAAATAAGTAATAAGCATGATAAAATAACTAAAGTGGTTCTAACAAATTTAATGATCTTTTTAATAATAACACCTCCTAAAATTCATATTTTTTCTTTTTTGGTTGGTGTATAATAAATTACTTTTGCGTATCAACTACTAATAAAACCATTTTAATCTCATTTCCCAAATTACTATTTATAATATTCAACATTAAATTGGAATTTGTAATTACCACTATCTATAACTTGATTTTGACTCTATAACATCTTTCTCCACACCTAATAATTTCTTTAGAATATGCTTTATATCATTTTTGCTTAATAAACATTTCGGTCCTATACATATTTCTTCTATAGAATCAGGATCAAAATCTAGTTTCACAAACTCTGTGATATTATTACTTTCAATAACCCTAAAATCATGTTTTAATTCTATTGATTTCCATTTTTCTTGAAATGCACCATGGCTATCAACTATTTTTTCGAATTTCATATCATTACAATAAATTAAACGAATTTCTCTTTCTTCACTAAAAGTGGGATTTTTGTATTTTGCAAGCTCAGGTATTAATTCATGTAAAAAAACATCTATTTGTTCTTCTTTCATAGTAATCTTATGTTCTTTAAGTACTGTCCCCATTTCATCAGCTACAACCTCAACATCATTTTCTATTTCACCTTGCACGATATTATTTTCATAAATTATTTCTCTAATCAATAAATTGTCTGCTATTTTTAGCTTTTCTAAATCAAACCCAATAGAAACCCCTTTTCCGCCTTCTGCATATGCTCTCCATTGACTTAATATATCTGATTCTTTTGAAAAGCAACAAATATATATGCTCATCTGTCCCTTAGAATTTAGACACTTTACTAATTCCTCAAAAGTGAAATCTATATTTGAGCGCATTTTCATCATATTGAAAACTGATTCAAAATCATTCTCATTGCTTTTCTCATCGTTCAGTCTATCCAGATACCACTTTATTTCTAAATTATCATTCATTTTCAATGGATCTGAAAGATAAATTTGTTTACTTTTTAAAATGTTCAAAAACGTGCTCAAAGAGCAATAGTAATAGCCTATCATAAAATACCTCCATTACAAATTACTATTTTATAAATGCTAGGCTTTAAATTAGAAATTTATCAACTTAAAAAGTCAAACGCATATCATACCAAACTGCTCCGCCATGTGTTGATTCTGAAATCCCTTCATTTTTAAAACCAAATTTTGCATAGTAGTGCAGCAGTTTTTCTTTGCAGGTAAGCACTAACCCCTTACGTCCCTGCGTCCTGGCATCGGCAATAACCTTATCGATTATTTTTTCTGCACAACCTTGTCTGCGATACTCGGGGATAGTATTTACACCAAAAATCATCTGCCACTGACCATTTTCATCATGTAAACTGGCATCTTCAAACATCTCATCGCATAATTTTGATTCATTTGTCACCATTCCATTTACAAAGCCAACTAGTCTTCCATCATCCTCCAAAAGCCAAAAATGATTAGGATACACAATTAATCTCTTTTTAAAATCGCTTTCTGAAGCAGCTTCCGCTGCCGGGAAGCATATTGACTCAACAGCAGTAATGGCTTGTAGATCTTCAATGGTTGCAAGTCTTATATTCATATTTATTAACCCCTTTATTTATTACAATTACTATTTGTCTACATATTGTTCAAATATTTTTTACTACACATTTAAGTGCTATAGGTAGATTATATCATTTTATACAATATCCTGTACCTTTGAATAGCTTTTTTTACATATATTAAAGATATTAAAAAGCCTTAATCACTGGCAAAACAGCAATTAAAGCTTTTTAGTTCTTTAGATATAAAAATAAATTTTTCCGGATTTTATCATTTCCATATACCCAATTATAGAAATAGATGACATACAAAAATCAAATGAGCAGGTAAAATACAAAAAAACAAAATTATATACCATTATAATTTCCATGAAGCAGCCTCCATCTGTATCCCGGTCATATGCCTGTATATTCCATTTCTTCCTGCCAACTCTCCTGGCGCACCCTGTTCAGCTACAATGCCATTTTCCAATACTACAATTTTGTCAACACCTGCTACCGCTCTCATTCTATGCGCAATAACAAGTACCGTTTTGTTTCTAATAAGCCTGGATAAGGATTCCTGTATCATAGTTTCATTTTCTACATCCAGTGAAGCTGTGGCTTCATCCAGCAGTATAATAGGTGCATCCTTCAAAAATGCCCTGGCAATGGATATCCTCTGCCGCTCGCCGCCGGAAAGTTCAGAACCATTCTCACCAATTACAGTATTCCACCCCTGCGGCAGTTTCTCCACAAACTCACTGCAATGAGCCAGCCTTGCGGCCTGTATGACTTCTTCATCCGAGGCATCTTTTCGGCCAATGCGGATATTCTCCATAATAGAATTATTAAATAGTGTGACATCCTGAAAAACAACAGCATATAGAGACATGAGAGTTTCGGGATCGATTTTTGAAATGTCCATACCGCCCACAGTAATTTTTCCTCTGCTGACATCCCAGAATCGTAGAGCCAATCTTGATACAGTGGTTTTTCCACCTCCGGAGGGGCCAATCAGTGCAGTAACTTCCCCCTGTCTGGCAGTGAATGATACATCTTTCAATACAATTTCACTGCCATTATAGGCAAATGCAACATGATCAAATACGATATCACAACCTTTATTTGTAAGTTCTTTCGATCCCGTCTGTATTTCATGTCCAAGAATTTCATCCATACGCTGGCACTGGATATCGGCGGAAATAATTGCTGCCAGATTCTGCAGTGACATCTGCAGAGGATCGTATAATCTTGATACCAAAAGCAAAAACATAAAGAAGGTCAAAACATCCAGGCTTCCATCTACAAGAAGTATTCCACCAACCAATGCAACTGTGGCAATTCCAAGTTTTAGAACCATCTGTGCAGCTACAACAAAAACAGCAGTTCCAAGTTCTGTAATAATTGCACGCTTCTCAACAGCTTTAATTTTTATATCCAGCTCATTCATATATGCCCTTTCCGCATTGTTTGCCTTAAGATCCCTCAAAGATTCCAGGCATTCCTGAATTCCATCTGCGCAATCCATCTTTACCTTCATCTGTTTTTTTCCCAAACTGTGCTGTACTCTTGATGAAAAAAGGACAATTATAAAGGAAACAGGAAGCACCCACAGTGCTGCAATGGCCATACGCCAGTCAAAGAAAAACAAGCTCAGTGCAATGATAAAAGTTGAAATAATGGAACCGGCAAGTTCCGGTATCCAGTGAGATGATGCTGTTTCCAATGTGGAACAATCTGCCATAATGGTACTTGTCAAATCCGATAAATCCTTCTTCCCGAAGAAAGAAAGTGGAAGCTTCCGCAATTTCTCAGCAAGTGATATTCTCCTGACACCACTCTCCAGATATGTTGCAAAAAATGTTGAATTATATTGAAAATACGTTGCTGCAAATATAAGTACAAGACACACTGCAATTCCAAATACATAAAGTGAAATATGACCATCACCAATATTTTTATCCATCAAATCATAAACCAGATAATAAAGAAGACCTACAGGCAGTATAAGTACAATATTTGATAATGTACATGCAGCAAATGCTTTTATCATATCTTCTGCGCCTTTTTCAGAAAGGGCATATTTATGCCGCAGTCTTTCAGCCAATGTCATTTTGCACACCAACCTTCCATTTTACAGCACTGTTATACTCCCTCCACATATTTGAGTATAATCCTTGCTGCCCTATTAATTCAGAATGACTTCCGGATTCACATATTTCCCCGTTTTTCATTACATAAATGCGATCCGCCCTCATTACAGTGGATAACCTATGTGCTATCATAATTACCGTTCTTCCCTTTGACAAAGCAGAAAAGGCAGCTTGAACCTTGGATTCATTGTCGGGATCGGCAAATGCTGTTGCCTCATCAAGTATAAGAATTGGTGCATTTTTAAGCATTGCCCTTGCAATGGAAATACGCTGTTCTTCTCCACCTGAAAGATAATTTCCATTTGTTCCAATTATGGTGTCTATTCCATCTGAAAGTTTTCCTATAATATCGTCACACCTGGCATCCTTCAAGGCCTTAAGCACTTCCACTCGTGTTGCATCCGGCCTGGAAAGACGGACATTTTCAAAAATTGACATTTTTAAAAGTTTGCTGTTTTGAAAAACAAAAGAAACATTATCCATCAATTCTTCTTTGGATATATTTTTTACATTCACCCCGCCTATGGTAATCCTGCCACTGTCAACATCCCAGAAACGCGGTATTAAACTTGCCAGGGTTGTTTTTCCGCCGCCGGAGGGACCTACAAAAGCCACATGCTGCCCGGAGGCAATATTGAGCGAAACATGGTTCAGTGCATTTTCCTCTGCACCTTTATAACGAAATGATACGTCATGAAACGCAACCGAATTGTCCTGCGGATGTTCATGTTCTTCACTGTCATGCAATGGTTTCATCTTCATTATGCTGCCAATTCTCTCCATTGCATCCTGAACAATCATAATATTTTCACTGGAGTACATAATCTTGTTCAAAGTAACTGTTATAACAGGTGTGATGATTATATAGAACAGCAGATTCAACAGGAACTCTCCCGTGACCCCATCCGATGTAAAAAATAAGGCCGCCGATATCAGCACTGCAAAAACAGCATTAATAGCTGTGGTGTAAAACATCATGGGCAGACGCAAATCTTTTGTATAGGAAATTACCCATTTCTGATAATTATCAATTGATGCCTTAAATCGCTTAAAGGAAAAAACAGATTGTCCAAATGTTTTTAATACCGATATCCCCCTAACGTATTCAACCGCCTCATTTGACATTTGCTCCAAGGAATTCTGATATTCCTTCATTTTTTGCTTCATTCTGCTTCCAGTCATTACAGACATAATTCCAAAAGCAATTACAACTGGTATCAAGCTCAGAATACCAAGCCGCCAGTCAAATACTAAAAGCATTGCGAGAAGACCAACAGGTGCAGCCATGGCACCTGCACGATCAGGCAATTGGTGGGCCAGATAAGTTTCCGTAGCTGCACTGGACTCATTTACAATTCTCCTTATCTTTCCGCTTCCAATATCATCCATAAATCCTAAAGGCAGTGTACTGATATGGTGCATGGCCTTCGATCTTATATTTGCCTGAACCCGAAATGCGGCAATATGGGAGCATAGTAAAGCAGCTATATAAATAAGTATGGACAGAGCAGAAAAAATTACAGCCATCCAGCCGTACTGCACCAGGTTGTTGGAATAAGTAAAACCCGGGGTAGCTTTCAGAACCTCCCTGATAATCCTCCATATATATATAAATGGTATCAGCGCCACAAGTGCACTTGCTGCAGACAATACCCAGGAGGCCATTGTCAGGTATCTGAATTTCCCTGCATATTCAAATAGAGCTGACATAATAGATCTTTTCTCCATTTTAAATTCTCCTCGTATAATAAGTTTATAGTCAGTTAAATGACTGCTATAAACTCATTTATTTTTTATATTTTAGTATAGATGAGAAAGCATCTGTGCTTTTCTGTGGGGATTCTCCCAATTCCATAATTGC
>NZ_FXYI02000047.1:0-21145 GCF_900184915.1 Clostridium sp. HV4-5-A1G
GAATATAAAATTAATAATATATAGTATTGGTTGAAATTTTTTGATTCATCAAAAAATTCCTTCATTTACTCTTAACTATTCACTATACATTCTTAACTCATATCATCTTTCACTTAATTATCGACTTCATCCAGTCCGCCTTTATACCTTTTTATATTTTTCTGCTGAATATTTTCGCCCCACTCCCGACATTGCCATAGGCACTGCTGGCAGTTTTGTTTCTGGATATGTTATTGAGTTTTCCTTTTATAAATAAAGCTTTCTCTTTCATGAGTCTGCCTGCTTCATTTTCAACTTCCCTTATATTTAGTTTCTCATAAACTTTTTTGGATTCAACCTTTCTGTCATTGTTAGAAATGAGTTCATTTAAGATGCACTGTCTTATTTTCATTTTATCCTGAAGATCATCAAAATCATCTTTTTTAAGTATTTCTACAATATCTTCCGTACATTTCTTATAATCGGTCAATATCTCTTCAACAGTTCTTTTCATATCACACCTCTATTTCAGTTAAGAGTGTAAAATTAATAGTATAGAGTTATGGTGAAAATTTTTTAACTCTGTTAAAAAATTTCTTCATTAATTTTCAACTTTTAACTGTTCTTACCCCAGGTACAGTGAAAGCGTGGACTGCTGTGCATTGAGCTGTTCCATGGCCACTTCCAGCTGTGTAAACTGATTGTAGTATTTTGTCTGGTCATCATTCATCCTGTCGGTTAACGTGTTTATGAGAAGCTGCTGCTGATATATCTGATCCGGAAGTGTACCTGTTCCTGATCCTCCTGTTACACTATAATCGTCCTGAAGATTAGCATATTTTGTAAGTGTGCCGCTGTTCAGCGTAGTTCCTATTACTCCCACATTCTTGTCTATTATGTCACTTATTCTCTGGAATATCCCTGACTGATTGAATTTGTCAGTAGCATCTGTACTATCGGAAGTAGTAGTAAAAAGCTTCATTATCTCATCTGCATGATTGTTAAGAGCATCTGTAAACTTCTGCTCATCTGTAATGCTCAGCTTTGCCCCTTCACTATAGTCATCTGAAGTATCAATTCCCAGTGCATTGTCACCTATGCTTCCAAAATAAATTGTGGATACACTTTTGCCACTGCTGTCCACAACCGGAGTATTAAAAGCACTTGTGAGGTTATCTAAAAGCTGCTGCAAGTTGTCATCATTTCTAAGTATACCTTCCTTGGCCTTGTTCTCCCAGTTGGTTATATCAGTATCACTCATTTCCTCTTTCTGCGCATCTGTAAGAGGAGCATAATCATAGTCCTTTTTCTCGCTGAGTTTGTCCTGTATTTCTCCAACCAAGTTATTGTATTTATCTATGAAATTTGTAATAAGGTCATGTACTTTTGAAGTGTCCTGAGTTACAGATATGCTTACAGGACTATCTGCTACAGCATCAACAACTACACTCTGACCTACCTTATCTTTAGATATATCGGAATTTGTAGAATTCACATCTGAAATACTGTATGTTACTCCATTTACAGTAAAATTATTTGAACTCTGCCTGCTCACTATATAACTGCTTGAACCTGGTTCTTTTATAGCAACCAGGGCATCATTACCAGTTCCTGTTTTATCTGTTATTCCAAGCTTACTTAAAACACCATTGTTGTCAGTAACAGAAATCGTTGAGCTGCTTCCAGTCGTTGAAGTCTGAATTGAAAACTGTCCTGTCAGTTCATTGAATTTTGCAGTAACAGCTCCCCCTGTCTGATTTTTAATGGCGTCCTCCAGATCCTGTATGGTTGATGAATCCGTTGCAGTAAATGTAACAGTTTTACTTCCTGCAGTGCCCCCATTATTATAGTCCAAAGCAAGTGAAATATTACCACTAATCCCAAGATCACTTAGTTTAGTAGCACTGCCTGATTGTGCACTTATTTGCGAGCCAGTTAAATTTGCAGCTGATGCCAGCTGTTTTATCAATATCTTATAATTCCCTGCTGTAGCTGTTGCTGATGCTTTTCCACTTACTGTAGTGGCATCGGAACTTGATGCTGTCATATTGTTATAGCTGTTTGAAGACAGTAAATAACTCGTACTATTTGTTATATCGAAATAGGTGCTCTGTAAATCCTTTACGTCCTTTATTATGCTCTGGTAGGCTTCCTGCCTCCATTGTATTAACTGCTGCTGCTGTTTTGCCTGATCTATTTTTGTCTGGTCTGCCGTCAGCATTTTTTTTACCATTGCATCTATGTCAAGCCCCGTGTTCAGTCCTGTAATCCTCAGCATGTTCCCGCCGCCGGCACCTGTTGCACCCACAGGCATGCTGCTTGTACTGTCTGCCATATTTATACCTCCCTTTATTCAATTGACAATCTTTGGCCAATTCACATTTCACAATTTTGGTTAAAATTTTTTAATGAAATTAAAAAATTTCTTCATTAATTGTGCATTGTGCTCTGTGAATTTTCAATTGTTCTTCCCTGTCTTTGAAATCCTGTAAGCCTGCTCCCAGGTGTCCTTTACATTTTCTATAATTGGAATTACCTCATCCATTATTGCTGCATCTTTTTTTATATTTGCATCCGTAAGTTTTCTAACTATGAAGTCATATACGGCCATTAGGGACTGTCCCCAGTTTCCTGCCTTTTTCACATCAAGCGTTGACATCAGTTCATAAAATACATTTTCAGCTTTAACTATATTCTCGTGTGCTTTCTTAACATCTTTATCCATTATTGCCTGCTTGCCTATTTTCGCAAATTTAGCTCCTCCATCCACCAGCATCAGAAGCAGCTGATCCTTGGAAGCAAAATTTACACTGTTGGTTTTATAGGTATTATAAGCATTAGCAGTATACATGCTAATTCCCCCCTTATTTAGTTGAAAGTGGAGAGTGGAAATTTGAGAGTTTCGTTAGAAAATCTTTCTTTACTCTCCAATTTCAATTTTCAACTATCAACTCATTTTTTAACATCTATAATACTTCCCCTGTTGTCCACTTTTGAAGTTGAATTTTTTTCCTCTCTAAAGGCATCGACTTTTACTTCTTCCACCCTGGTAGCCTTTACTACTATTTTCTTTTTGTTTTTTCCCTGCTTATATTTTCCAAGTTCTGTTTCAAAATTTCCCTGCTCTTTTTTCCCTTTATTCTTGTTATTATTGTCTATAAATATCTTTCTTTTATTATGGACTTTATCGGCACTGGTAGTTTCCTTTACTCTACGCCTCACTTCAGGGTCTATCTTATTTAACTTGAATTCCATAACAACACCCCCTTTTTCAATTCACAATTGTCAGTTCACAATTCACAATTCAGGTTGGAATTTTTAATGAAATTAAAAATTCCTTCGTCAATTGTACACTGTGCATTGTAAATTGTGTATTGAATTAAGCTTTTTCGTCCATAAAAAATCCTGACATTTCACAAAACTTCTCAACCATATCCAGTATTTTTTTAGGTGGTACTTCCTTTATAACTTCGTTGGTGTCATCATCAAGCACTTGTACTACAATATCCTTGAATCTACCGTAGATTTCAAATTTTAGATGAGTCTGATTTTCATTCATTATTTTATTTGCTTCATCTGCTGCATCCTTCGCATTTTTTACAGTTATATTTTCCTGATTGACCTTTTGTACTGTCCTATTCTGCAGAAGTTCTGAAACTTCATTATTGTAAACTCCGGCAGTTGTTCCAGATGTACCTGTGCTTAATTTTAAAGGCAGCTGTCCTCCTTGACCCATACCTGTAACTTCCATGCTAAACACCTCTTTATTTATTTTGCACCTGAATTTATTTTTTTAATTTTTTAAGCAGATTCATATCTGAAGCTGCTGCATCCCTATTTTCCTTTTTTACCTCATCATACAGTTCTTTTCTAAGTATAGTTACATTTTTAGGTGCGGATATAGAAAGCTTCACTGTACCTTCCTCTATTTTTGAAACAGTTACTTCTATATTATCACCAATTAAAAAGGATTCTCCCTTTTTTCTGCTTATAACCAGCAATCATGCTCCCTCCTCAAAAAGTGGGTATTTTATGGGATAATCTGAATTATCCAGTATTATTTGTTCCCCAATTTTTTTATTTATATTTATAATCAGCGGAGCCTTTAGATTTGCTGTTATATTTTCTATTTTCGAACTGAGAGTCACCGTATTCAAAACCAGCATATCCTCATAACTTCTTATGCCCAGTTCTTGCCTTTTATCCTCGTCTAATTTGAATTCATAACCCCCTACTACATTAAATGGTGAAACGAGAATAATACCTATGGCTAAATCCTCTATGGATTGGAGTACATAAAACATTTCATTTTCTTCTGCAGGAAATATTATGTATTTTTTTAAGTGCTCCAATCCGGGAATACCCTTTTTAAAGGTTATTATATCTTTTTCATCATAATGTTTCACACCGTGATACTTTGTCTTTAATTCCATATTATCATCCTTTATTTAGTTAAGAGTGTATAGTGTACAGTATATAGTAATGGTGGAAATTTTTTAACGGAGTTAAAAAATTTCTTCCTGAACTTTTAACTATTAACTATTAACTTTTAACTGATATAGTCCATAAGCGTAGGCTGCATTATCCTGGCTCCAGTCTGAAGGCATGCCTGATAGATTGTTATCATGGTTGCATATTCTATGGTTTTTTCCGATATATCTATATCCTCTGTTTTTGAGAGTATGTCAGTCATGTCCACTTTAGAAGAAGAGTTTTGATCCGATAATCCATCCATTCTCTTTTCCTTGGCGCCTATCTGGGAATCCACCTTGAGCACCTGCTTCGAAGCTGCATCTATATCTATAAGATCCTGATTTGTAAGTTGCTCTTTAGCCTTATCCTGATTGTTAACCCATGTATAGTAAATATCATCTCCATCAGCATCTTTTTCTATATCTCCATCAGCATTCAATAGTGGCGTTGCCCCTTCATCAGTTGCCTTTATTTTATTCCCCTCAGCATCTTTACAGTCCCATACCTGTCCCGCCATATGATGTTCTATCCTGTCCATCAAAAGTCTTATATCATCATTATCCCCGGAACCATATTTCATCACATCCACCGCTGTGGTATTGTAATCCAGAACAACTCCCTGGGATACCTCTATATTTTTGGAAGCTCCTATGTTTTCCAGATCCATGCTGGAAAGCTGCTTGCCATTGACCCCTGATAAATTATCAATATCAGTACTGCTTATTTTTATGATTTCACTACTATTTACAGCCAGAAATTTTATATTGCCGTCATTGGTTTTCACAACATTTACTTTATCCCTGAAATCAGGATTGGACTGTATTTGAGCATTTAAATTTTTAACTGCATCATCTATGTTTTCAGGATCTCCTCCATCCAAGCTTTTGGCATTTAACGTCGTTATTTCTTTATCAACAGTTGTTCCATCACTTTCAAAAAGATCAAGCTTTATATTTCCACTTGTCCACTGGTCTTTATCAAATCCATCTGACACCACATCAGGGAGATAATCTACCGTATTCCCATCTTTATCTGAATAATCTATTCTGACACAGCCTTTATAAACATCCGTGCTGCGGATTATATCATAAGTTGAAGTACTTACAGGTTTTGAAAGCCCTGCAGTACCCCCGAATACATACTCTCCCTTGAAGTTTGTATTTAAAAGCTGTGCAATCTGTGATACCTCCTGATTTACTTCATCGTTGATCTTATCCATTTCATCCTGGGTATAGCCTCCATCTCCGCCGCCCTTCTCCAGGTTGTTTCTTATCTTTGTAAGCACAGTATTGAGCTGAACAAGAGCTGTATCCGTGGTCTGCATCCATCCCTGGGCAGCTTTTATATTCACGGCATACTGGGCATTGTAATCTATTGAAGTCTGAAGCTGCATTGCTCTCTGCACATTTATGGGATCATCCGAAGGCTTCGAGAAATTCTTCATGGAAGACATCTGCGTTTGAATTTTACTTAAATTTGTAAGATTTCTCTGCATATCTGAAAGAAAATTATTCGACAATAATTTATTTGTTACTCTCAAAAATCACACACCCCTTTCTTTAATTAACAATTCACGATTCACAATTATTTTTTGTAGTCTTAACTATGGAATTTAGTATCTTACATAACTCTTTGCATTTACACAATATAGAATTCTCTTTATTTATATAACCTGTGCTAATCAGCAATTCAATCCAGTATTCCGTTTCATTTGCTTCTTTCAATGCTATATTCATTTTAGAAAGAAAGTCTCTCTTCGATTGGCCGCTTAACGCCTCTTTAACATTTGCACCTATACTGGTTCCCGACTTAAGAAATTGCCTAAATAAAATATATTCTCTTCTTTCTTCACATAGTTTTTTATACAAATGCACTATATCAATGGAAAACTGAAAGGATTTTTTCTCTATTACATTCAAACTCATACTTTAACTCCTCGAACAATAATATTTATTTAAAATATCTCCACATTTCAAATAAATATTCCTTTAACTGTCCATTGTGCATTGTCAATTGTCAGTTATCCATTGTATAACTATTTTTTAAGTCCATTTACCACTACATCCAAAAGTTCATCAATTGTCGATATCATCTTTGCATTTGCCTGGTAGCAGTGCTGGAATTGTATGAGATTTGTCATCTCCTCATCCATGGAAACCCCTGATACAGATTCCCTTGACTGGGTATAGTTGGCGAGCTGGGTGGCTTCATTGCTCACCTGAGTTTTTGCCTCCTGCTCCTGCATGCCAACTTTGTTCACCAGATCATCAAAGTAATTGTCAATAGTGGAGCCTCCCGTCACGCTTCCTACAGAATACACATTGTTCAACTTGTCATTTGTGGAAAATATGTCTTCAACCAATTCATCTCTAGTTGAAGTTGAAGTCACACTTTGTATATTCATAAGACTGTTTGCCAGCTGTGCTATTGCTGCGGCCCTGTTTCCATCGGTACTGTCATTGAGGGAATTTCCCTTTGAATCGTATTTGGTGGCAGTTTTTATTTTTGAAGGATCATTTAAGATGGCCACATTTACTGTTATGTTCCCAGCATTTATGTTCTTTTCATCATCAGCACCATAAGTGGAAGATGCAGGATCTGCATTTACAAAGAAATTGTTTATGCCGCCTTCATGAGACCCAGCATTGTCTCCATCTGCAACCCAAGTGCTGCTCTGGCTTATTATGGAATTTACGGAAAGAGCAAGTGCCTTAGCAAATTTATTCAGCGTATCTTGATAATCATCCACATTCTGCTGTACAGCCATATATCCCTTTAACTCACCCGTAGGCGGCTTGAAAAGCATAAGCTGCTTAAAATCCACAGGTTCAGTGCCATCAAGCTTTTTTCCGTCTGTAGCAATTTTATTATCTCCATTTGTATCCTTATAAGCCATACCAGTACTGTCGGCCCAGAGCACCCTGCTCTCATCCAGTTGCTTTGCCTCATCTGCTGTCATAGTGACTGTAAGTGTAACTTTATTGTTAGCATCCGTAAGAGTATCCCCTTTCTTGTAATATACAACAGTATAAGTACCGTTTCCGCTGGCATCGACTGAGTTAGGATCTATGCTATTTATATAAGAAAAACTGGCTACATCATAACTGTCCGGATTATCGGACTGGACTATATTGAGCGGATTACCGTCAGTTCCAATAGGTGCTGTACCATCGACTCCATCGCTTGAGGTGGTGACGTCAATGCCGTCCAGAGATCTCTGGTTGATGGTTATGCCAAATTCACTGCTCAATTGATCCAGGAGAAGATCCCTGCTGTCCATGAGATCATTGGGGTTCTGTCCGGATATCTTGACATCTTTAATCTGCTGGTTCAATTTGGATATCTGGGACAGCATGCCGTTTATGTCCACCACCAGGTTTTTTATCTCGGTATTTGTATTGTCCTTGATACTTGTAAGCTGTGAATAAGTGCTGTTTATGCTGTTAGTCAGCTGATAAGCCTGCTGGGCAACGGTGCTTGTATTTTCTGTGGAGCCTGACAGGTCCTGCCATGAACTAAAAAACTGCTGTATAAGCGAGGAAATTCCAGTATCCGTAGGTTCGTTCAGGGCATTTTCCACCTGAGTCAGATATTTATCCTTAGCTGTATACTGGCCGCTTACACCCATCTGCACCCTTACCTGGTAGTCCAGAAAAATGTCCCTTATTCTATCTATAGAGGCCACCGTCACTCCTGTTCCCAGCTGTCCTGCGCTAGCTGGACTGTTCATGCTGGGCATGGTATAGGGCGGGGTGGTTACAAGATCCGCCCTCTGCCTGGAGTACCCGTCTGTATTTGCATTTGCTATATTGTGAGATGTCACATTTATTGCCGTCTGCTGCGAAAAAAGCCCGCTCTTTGCTGTATTGAATATTGAAAACAATCCCGGCATTTAATCAACTCCTTTTTTCCAATTTACAATTTTCAATTGACAGTTGACAATTTTAGGTAGAAATTTTTAATAGAATTAAAAATTTCATCATTAACTGTTAATTGTCCATTATCAATTGTTAACTCTCAATTATGCATTGTACATTGCTAAACTATCTGCTCTTTCCCAGTGCGTTGTAGGTAACTGCTTTTCTGGCTGGATTGAGTGCCCTGAGCATCTGGTTGGTAAATACAAGCCACTGTTTTATAAGGGCCTCGTTTGTATCCTTTTGCAGCTGCATTTTTCTGAGTAATTCCACTATATTTTCATAGGTTTTTTTCATATTTTCATCCTTGGATTCTGCAATAACTTCTCTCATAGGTCTTTTGTCTGTAATTTTTCTTCTTTCCACTTCCCAGAAAGCTACGGTTTTGCTCTTCTCCTCCAGTACTTTCACTATTTTATCCAGTTTAAACACTTCTCTTTTTAAAAGGTACTGATTTTGATCCTCCAGGGCCTTAAGAAGTTCTTTTAAAACTGAATACTCGTTTTCCATTATGTTCATCAACTGCAGTGACACCGCATCTCACCTCCATAGAATTATGGGGAGAACTATAATATTTTCCCCTTCATGGCATCTAAAATTCTAGATGCCACCAATTTTTTATCTACATTATAGGTTCCGTTTTCCACAGCCTTTCTTATACTTTCTATTTTTTCTTCAGAACTTATGAATTTATCCTCAGGAGAATAAGAACTCAAACTTTTTCCTGCAGACGAAATTTCAATGGAATCCTTTTTATCCATATTTTTAATTGTCACGTGCTCTTTCTTATTTCCCCCGTAGATATTCAATGCCTGGTTCAAAATGATCCCATTAATCTTCATATAAATACACTCCCTTAAATTCAACGACTCCAAATGTTCTTTGTCATTAATAATATTATCGGGTATATATATTTAAGGTTTATACTTTGGATAAAAGATAAACATGTTATTTTAGGACCAAAGTCCCCTTAAATTCCCACTTTAACGCTATATATCAATTCAATTATAATTCCCATTAAAGGTTACTAATATCAAAATTGAAGAGCCAACAGAAAATGAAGATTTTCAGCAGAAACTGAAAACCAACCAAAACCATCAACTCTTCACTCTCAACTCTCAACTGTAATAAAACCTATTTCAGGGATTTGATCCTCTCCTCGTTGCTCACAATACCCGTTATCCTCACACCGAAATTTTCATCCACTACTACGACTTCGCCGTAAGCTATCTTCTTTCCGTTTACCAGTATCTCCACAGGCTCCTCGGCCAGTTTATCCAGTTCTACCAGAGATCCCGTACCAAGATTCAATATGTCCTTGATATTCTTTTTGGTTCTTCCAAGCACTACCGATATCTCAAGCGGCACGTCCAATATCAGATCTATATTTCTGGGCACATTCTCCACGGTTTTAGGTTTGCCAAGGGGTTGAAATGCCGCCTGCTGCACCGGTACCTGTTTCTTAACCGCACTTGTTTCTATAGGCTTTTCATTTATGCCGCTGCCGGAAGGTGCACTGCTCTGCTGCGGCGGAACGGAAGAAGCTGCTGCGGCCTGTGAAACAGCATCACCAGAAGGTGCTTCACTTTTGTTTTCAACTGCTTTGGCTTTGGATTCAGCTGCTGCTTCCTCCTCTCCTTCCTGACCCATCATTATGGAAACTATTTTTTTTGCAGTTGCCAGAGGAAACAGCTGCATTATATGGCTGTCTACTAATTTACCTATTTTAAGTGAAAAGGACACCTTGATCACAGATTCCTCGTCACCTATTCCCTCGGACAGCGGCTCTGTGAGATCCGTCCATATTTTTGATTTAGGAGGGGATATATTCACCTCTCTCATAAACATGGTGGCCATGGAAGTGGCTGCAGAACCTATCATCTGATTCATGGCTTCAGATACCGCACTTACCTCTATTTCACTGAGTTCAGATTTCTTTCCATCCAGTTCACCGCTGTTTCCCATCATGAGATCTGCTATAACAGCTGCATCTGTCACTTTCATCACAAGAAGGTTTTCACCTACTATTCCTTTGGTATACTGAACTTCCAGCGCAATATTGGGAATTTCAAACTCATTTCTCAATTTTTTCAAAGTGGTCAAAGTCACCACGGGAGTAGTTATATTCACCTGCTGGTTTATTATTGTAGAAAGCGCTGTGGATGCAGATCCCATGGATATATTTCCTATTTCCCCCAACAGATCTTTTTCTACATCCGACAATTCGGAGGTATCCTGGGAGCCAGTTTCTGACGCCGGATCTGCTTTATTTTCTTTATCTTTCTTATTGTCTCCTCCGTTTAAAAGTGCATCTATTTCTTCCTGTGAAAGAAACCCATTCCCATCATTCATAATTTTCCACATCCTTACTTATAATATCTAGTATCTCAACGCCCATGTTTTTCCCTATTATGCCAGGCTTTCCATAACAATATACCTTGTCTTCTACCATCATCTTTATAGGACTTTTAGTGTTTTCATTTAAGGTAATCACATCTCCTATATTCAGATTCAAAAATTCCTCCACTGTGAGTCTGGCAGTTCCAAGTACGGCAGAAAGCTGCATTTCAACTATATTGAGCCTCTTTCTGAGCTTTTCTCTGGACTCATTTACTACATCCTCATCGCTGTCCTGAAACCAGTACTGTACCACCAGCTTATCCAATACCTTCTCTATACTCAGATAGGGAATGCATATATTTATGAAAGTATTGCTTTTACCCATTTCCACAGAAAAAGTTATAAGCGCCACGGGATCATTAGGTGCAAGAGTTTGATTTAATGCGGGATTCGTCTCAATTCCCTCTACTTCTGTCTCCACCGACATTACATCTTCCCAGGCCAGTTTTAAATTGGATATAAGTCCTGCATTCACCACTTTTATAATATTTTTATCTATATCTGTGAATTCCCTGGCTTTATACTTACCCGTTCCACTTCCCCCCAGGAGGAGATCTATAATTTCAAATACGAACTGCGGATTTATTTCAAACAGCACGGAGCCGCTTAAAGGCGGCATTTTAAATATGGTAAGTACAGTAGGATTTGGCACAGAGTGAATAAACTCCTCATAGGTTATCTGCTGTACTGATTCCAGTTTTACTTTTACATTACTTCTTACCTGTGCAGTCAAATAGTTTGAAATTATTCTGGCATAGTTGTCGTGAATAAGTTCCAGAGTTCTTATATGATCCTTAGAAAACTTCTGCGGACTTCTAAAATCATAGGGCTTTACTTTTTGCTTTTCCTCTTCTTTAGGCACTTCATCAGGAGTAAGTTCTCCTGCAGACAAGGCAGCTAAAAGGGCATCTATCTCATTCTGTGATAATACATCTGCCATTCTCTTCCCTCATTTCTCGTGAAAATTCTAATTTGAAAGAAGCTTGTCTATATCGATTAGTGTAACTACTCTATTTTCAAGATTTACTATTCCCTCTATATAGGCTTTTTTTCTTTCATCATTTATCTTCTCAATAACATTTTCTTCTAGATCCAAAACTTCATCCACCTGATCTACAGTTACACCTACCAGTTCATCTTCCATTTCCAGTATTATTATATTGTTTTCACTCTTGTCACTCTTGGGAATGTCCATTAAAAGATTTATATCCAAAAGTGATATTACATTTCCCCTTAAATTTATAAGCCCTTTTATGTAGGCCGGTGCCTTGGGGACCCTCGTTATTTCCATTGCATCATTTATACTTTGAACCTTAGCTGTTTCCACAGCAAATTGCTCGTTATTCAATCTAAATATAACAACCTGCATATCTACACCTCCATGCGCATATGGATACATAAACTATGTACTTGTAAGCTGGCATATCAAAGTCACAGTTTTATACGTATTTTAACAAAGTTTAACATTGAATTTAATACTACTAAAATATTTCGTTATAAATTATATTACCTTTATATTGGTTGTGAAATTTTAACTTTAATTTTACATCTTACTATGAATTCACAACTTTACTTATTGCCTCCAGTACTCTATCCGGTTGAAATGGCTTTACAATAAAATCTCTCGCACCAGCTTTTATTGCATCCATAACCATGGTCTGCTGTCCCATCGCGGAACACATTATTATTTTGGCGCTTGGATCCAAAGCCTTTATGGCCTTTACGGCCTCAATACCATCCATATCCGGCATTGTTATATCCATTGTCACTACATCAGGTCTTTCCTTTTTATATAATTCCACAGCTTTTATACCATTGTTTGCCTCTCCTATCACTTCAAATCCGTTTTTCTCCAATATATCCTTTATCATCATCCTCATAAATGCAGCGTCATCCACAATTAATATTTTAGCCATTTTTTTCCCTCCAAAATTATATACTACTGTTATTATCCTATTCCTAAAGCATTTAAAATTTTTTCAAGAGATCCGGGCACAGGAATATAATAAAAATGCCCGCTCACCTTGCTGTTATTTTGCATAAGCAGTGTTTCTATATCAATGACATAATCATCAAACTGTCCTGATTCTATAAATGTAGTTGAAAGTATGGCCCCCAGCATGTCACAGGTAACTGCAGGTACAGAAGGTATAACATACAATCCTGTAAATTTAGCCATGGAATTCATATAAGAACTGGCTATTATATTTCCAACTTCACATACAACGGAATTTCCCATCTCATCAATATACTCTTTTTTCTGGCTCGTAAGCATGTATATGAGATCCAGTGCAGTATTCTTTTCAAATATAAATAGTATATTTCCAGGTGCATCACCCAGTATTCTGACTATTACCCCTACAACTATTTCATCTCCTCCTATACTCTGGAAGATGTCCTCAAAGGGCACAACATTTATAGAAGGTACAGTCATGTCAACTTTTTTATTCAAAAGCTGGGAAAGAGCTGTAGCAGCGTTTCCTGTACCTATATTGCCAACTTCTTTCAGTGCATCCAGCTGTATAGGAGTGAGCTCCTTATAATTCATACCTATCCTCCTCATACTAGGTAAGCAACATCTAATATAAGTGTTACAAGTCCATCACCAAGTATTGTTGCCCCCATGTATTCTTTCAGGTTCTGTAGTGTTTTTCCAAGAGGTTTTATTACAATTTCTCTCTGCCCCAAAAGTGAATCCACCATGAGTCCTACAGTTTTCTCTCCTACTTTAACTATAACAATATATTTCTTCTTGCTGTCCGATTTTTCAATTCCCAGTTTCTCGTACAGCCTTATAAGCGGTATAACATTTCCATTATATATTATAACCTCCCGGTTGCTTGTCATTTTAACCATATCATCGCTGTAATCTATAACTCTATCTACATATCCAAGCGATATGGCCATGGTCTCATTTCCCGCCCCTATAAGCAGTACCTGAATTATCTGCAGCGTGAGAGGCAGCCTTATTATAAAGGAAGAACCCTTGTCTTTTTCACTTATGAGATCTACGGTTCCCCCGAGAGAGGATATTTTGGTCTTTACTACATCCATGCCAACTCCCCTGCCTGAAATATCAGTTACTTCCTTATTGGTGCTGAAGCCCTGCATGAATATCAGATTTTTTATATCACTGTCCGACATCCCATCGGTATTTATACCCATATCCTCTGCTTTTTCCCGAACCTTGTCTACAGGTATTCCGCCTCCGTCATCTTCTACTTTTATCACCGCCTTGGTCCCTTCCTGATAGGCAATGAGTTTTATCTTTCCCACGGGATCCTTTCCCTTTGCAATTCTCTCTTCTTTAGGTTCTATACCATGATCCGCTGCATTTCTGATGAGGTGGATAAGGGGCTCTCCTATTTCATCTATTACTGTCCTGTCAAGTTCCGTGTCTGCTCCCTGAATTATAAGTTCCATTTCCTTATCCAGTTCAACGGATAAATCCCTTATCATCCTGGGAAATCTGTTAAATACTGTGTCCAGCGGCAGCATCCTGATTTTCATTACCAGATCCTGGAGATCAGAAGTGGTCCTCGCAACCTGCTCCAGAGTTTCATTCAATTCCGTCAATTTGTAGTTGCTGCTTATCTGCTCAAGTCTTGTCCTATTTATAACCAGCTCAGACACCATGTTCATGAACTTGTCCAATCTTTCCAAATCCACTCTCACAGACTGATGGATCTTCTTGTGATTTTCCTTTTTTGAAGTTTTTTTGCTCTCCTTTTTCTTAGTGTCCGCAGCAGCAGGTTTGGGCTTTATATTTTCAGCCTGACTTTTAACTTTAGCTTTTATCTCGCTTTCCTTGGCCGCATCTTCCTTAACTTTTTTCGCCTTTACCGATTTTATATCCACATTTTCTATATCCACACTTTCCACTTCGGATATATTTTTCAAGGTATTATAAACTTTTTCTTCATCACTTTTAGTCAGAAAAACAAGCTGTATTTCAAATTCAAAGTTCTCACTTTCTATATCTTCTGTACCGGGGATGGACTTTATTATCTCCCCGATCTCCTCCAAATTTTTAAATATCAGAAAAGCTCTGGCCGACTTCAGCAGTGTACTCTCGCTGAGGTTGATTTTTATCTCATAGGCATTAAAGCCCTTATCCTTTGCCTGTTTAACCACATTTATATCATATTCGTTCAATTTTACAGAAGAATTGTCTATGTCTTTGGCTTCTACTTCACTGTCTGTTTTATTGTCTTCAGCTCCCACATTTTCCCTGCCGGCGGATGCTTCTTGAGGATTTCCCGAAATCTTTTCAAGTTCCTCTATAATGCCTTCAATAGGCACTTCTTCATCTACTTCATCTTCTATATTTTTTATCATCTGCTCAAGGGTATCCAGGCATTTAAACAATACCGTTACTACATCTTGCGTAACCTTAAGTTGGCCGTCTCTGAATTCAGACAATACGTCCTCCATCTTATGAGTCAATTCCGCCACTTCATTAAATCCCATGGTAGCTGCCATTCCCTTTATGGTATGTGCAACCCTAAAAATTTCATTCACCTTATCTATATTATCCGGTTCCTGTTCAAGCTGAAGCAGCGAATCATTAAGTGTCTGTAAATTATCCATTGCTTCCTCAAGAAACATAGCCATATACTGTGATGTATCCATTTTCCCCCTCCTTATAGCTTTCTGTACATAAAGGTAGATGCCTTCTCAAAACCATAGTCCCTGTAATTATAGATGCTTTCAGTAGCTCCAACAAACAGCAGTCCCCCTTTTTTCAGGGATTGACTAAATTTTTTATATATTTTATCTTTTATGTCCTGATTAAAATATATCACCACATTTCTGCATATTATCAAGTCAAAATTGTCTTCATAGCTATCCAATATCAAGTCGTGTTTTTTGAAGGTAACCAGATTTTTTATCTTATCACTTATAATATATTTATCGTCCTTTAATGTGAAATACTTATTTAAATATTCCCTTTTTACATTTTTTATTTCCGATGAAACATATTCACCCTTTTTGGCCCTCTCAATTATAGTACTGTCTATATCTGTTGCAATTATTTTATGCCTTCCCCCGGGGCTCAGTTCATCTAAATAGATGGCCACCGAATAGGGTTCAGCTCCGATGGAACATGCTGCACTCCATATCTTCAAATAGTTATTTCGAGAAAGCAGATCTCCTTTTAACTTGATTTTAAGCTCCTCAAATATCTCTGGATTTCTGAAAAATTCAGATACATTTATAGTTATGAAATCCAGGAATTTCTGCCTCTGCATCCTATCCACTTTTAAAAGCGCTATATAATCCTCTATGGTTTTCACTCCAACCCTGGACATAAGACTGTTTATCCGCCTGTGCAGCTGATTTGGTTTGTAGGCAGACAGATTTATATTGAATTCCCTCAGAACCCATTTTTCAAAATAATCCATATCCACAACCATAAGTCTACCTCCTGCCGAGCTTTATTATCTTTAAAATTTCGTCTGCTATTTTATCTATGGGCAGGACCAAATCTACCTTGCCGGTGGCATAAGCTGCCTTAGGCATGCCGTAAATAGTACAGGTGGATTCATCTTCTGCTATGGTGATTCCACCACTTTTCTTGATCTCAACGGTTCCATTTGCACCGTCTCTTCCCATGCCAGTTAAAACCACACTTATGATATTCTCCCCATATACCCTCGAAGCAGATAAAAATAACTTATCCACTGCAGGTCTTACCCCCCATATGGCAGGTTCTTCATTTAAATGTATTTTTCTGTCCCTCCAGACTTCCATGTGAAATCCGCCCGGAGCTATGTAAACAGTATTTTTCATTACATCTATGCCGTTCTGTGCTTCCATCACTTTTATATCTGAATTGGAATCAAGTCTTTCTGCAAAAGCTTTTGTGAATCCTACAGGCATATGCTGCACCACAAATACAGGCACCCCCATGTCTTTTGGGAATTGCGTTATGACTGTATACAGCGCTTTGGGTCCTCCTGTAGAAGCTCCTATTACTACGGCATCTACATTTCTCCTGAGCTCAATTCCACCGTCCATTTCATTTCCCGGATCTGCCTTTATGTAATCAGCAGCTGCCCTTTTAGGGCCTTCATCTTTATAAACTGGATCTGGTATATTTTTTATCCTGCTTACATTTCTATAAGCTGCCTTTATTTTCTTTATGAGTTCAGCTTGGACTTTATTTATATCTAGAGATATGGTGCCGGACGGCTTTGGCAGAAAATCAAATGCACCTGCTTCAAGGCATTCCATAGTAAGCTTCGTACCTTCTTTGGAGATACTGCTTAAAACTATTACAGGTATTTCAATACCTCTTTTCTTCAACTCACCGAGGGCAGTTATACCATCCATCTTTGGCATTTCCACATCAAGGGTTATTATATCAGGCATGCCTTTCCAAAAATTCGTGGAAAGCTTGTCTAAAAAATCTTCACCATTTCTTGCAATGCCTATGACCTCCATAGATGGATTATTGTTTATCATATCCGAAATTATTTTCCTCATAAGCGCAGAATCATCTACTACTAAAACCTTAATTTCCTCCAAATTGCTATCACTCCATTAACCTTTAAATTTCTTTTATTCCTATTCCTACTGTCTTTATCTTAACCCTGCCATTGTAAGTATCAAATATCATGGTTCTTCCTTTATTGCCCCCCAGATCTTCCGCCAATATGGAAATAGAGTACTCCTCTAGTATATGTTTTACAGCATTTCCATTTCTATTTCCTATATCCATAATCATACTTTTATCTGAAAAGTTGAACATGGATGCTCCTCCCGCTATTTTTGCCTTTAAGTTCTTTCTATTTACACCTAATTTCTCCAATTTTTCTATGAGCAGAGGGATAGCCAAATCAGCAAATTTCATGGGATTCTTTTTATTGCTGAATTGAGTGCTGTCCGGCAGCATTATATGTGCCAATCCTCCTACACTTATTTTATCGTCATACAGTGCTATGCCCACACAGGAACCCAAACCAATGGTTATAATTTTATCTGGGGAACCGGCTGTATTCATGTCTGCTATTCCTACCTTTATTTCTTTTCCCTCCATAAATATGCAACCTTTCAATTTAAATTATATGAGTTCCTTTTCCTTCTCCGTCAATATCCTTGCCATATTTAAAAATATTACTATCTTATCATCTATTTTAATAAGTCCCTTGATATATCTTTTTGATATTCCCGCTATTATTTCAGGTGGTACTTCTATATTATCGGTATTTATATCTCTTACTTCAGATACTACATCAACTATTACGCCTATTTTATTTTCATCCTGCTTTGTAACTATGATCTTAGCCTGATCCTTTTTCTGCTGGGATTCAAGTCCAAACTTTTTAGCAAGGGATATTACAGGAAGTATATTTCCCTCATAATTTATTACCCCCTCCACAAAATCAGGTGAATCAGGCAATTTTGTAGTTTCTTCATATCCTAAAATTCTCTCTATCTCCATAATATCTGTAGCATAGTATTCTTCGCCTATACTAAATATCAACACTTTTATTTCCTTATTGCCCATTGTCAAAAATCCTCCTTAATTATTTTAAAATAATCTATGACTTTTACAGGACGAATTTATCTACTACTATAAGTCCGTCCTTTAAGTAAGCATGTACACTTTTACTTGGTGAATCCAGAACCATCTCCCTGTTTCCCACTTTAAATACAGTATTATGATAAGCTATGTCAGCCCATATATGGCCCTTGCTTCCTACCTGGAGTTTTGTAGACACTCCTGCCATACTCCCAACAACCTTGCATTTGATCTCCCTCTGAGATTTTAGAATTCCTCCTCTTGCCACACTTCCTTCCCTTGCAAATTCAATAGAATCATTAGCTGTAATAGTCGATACATATTCTCCTTTTCCTGTAATTATTACATTACCCGAACTCTGTATATTTGAGTCCTGGCAGTATGATAAACTCACATTTACCGGAAGCGCAAGGGTATCCTCAAAATACTTTATTTTATCACTTATTTCATCTATCAACTCATTTAATTCCAAATAATTTTTTATACTTATAGGTCCTATTCCCATAAGTTTTGTCCTTATATATCTAACTATTTCATCTTCTCCATCCTCTTCATTTTGAGTGTTCAAATCTGCAATTACATTTATACCCAACCTCAAAAGAACTTTAAATTTATTTTCCAATAGTACTTTTATTATTTCTCCATCACTTTTATCGCGTCCAAGCAAATCATAGGATTTTATCTCCTTTACCACTTCAATTAATTTGGCCAAGTTCTCATTGAATTTTTTCAGATGTTCCAGAGCATGGAGCTTTGTTACATTTTCTCCTCCGCCGCATATTTTCGATGCAACAACACTGCCAACTACAGCTACATCGCCTAATGCAGTTATAGTAGCTCTCTCCACTTCCCTGTCTATGACAAGGTCATTTCCACACTCCACTTCCATTCCCTCTTTTACATCACCGTGTACAACTATATCTCCTATATACTTTACATTTCCAGTACTCAGATCCACATCGCCATTGATCTCATGGACCTGATGGACATAAAAAGTATTCCCATTTACAGAAGGTTTTCCGCTGACAGCTGCTTCAACTGTATTTTCATCTTTAAGAAGGCAGCCGGTTCCAGCTTTGAGCTTCAACTGCTTTCCATTTTTAAACTTTTTTATTTTCCCGTATACATCATATCCATTTTCACCTTTAGTGCCCACATGTCTTACTGCAATTACATCTCCCTTTTCTACTGCATTTACAGCTCCTATGCTTTTAAAATCCACATTACCTCCCACATCCTCTTCCAGGTCTGCAAAAGTTTTAAATTTCACTTCTATTAGATCATCTTTTCCATTTACAGGTTCCTTTCCCTGTGCTACAAGAACCCTCTCACTAATTTCTACAGCTTTTTTCAAATTTTCTTCTATTATACCATAAACTACTTTATTATTGGATAATTCTTCTTTAATTTCTTCCACAGTGTATTTAGCAGGGGAAACACTCTCTAATATTTCAGTTTTCAAGCTGGCTTTCTGGCTTTCTTCCATATCCTTCAATGCGTATTTATTTTCAGGTATATATTTAACTTCCGCGTAAGCTTTCATTTTATCATAGGACACGTGCATGTTGAGTTCTCTTCTGGGTTCATCCTTATGAAAAGTCACTTCTATACTGCTGTTTGAAAAAACTTCACACTTTTTTTCAACTTCAGCCCCATCCACAGAAATCGACATATGCTTACTTCTACAAATTACTGCAGGTTTCCCGTCCGCTGCAGGATCTTTTACAATTATCTTCCCCTTAACCACTTTGATGGTTCCATTATTCTCATAGGACTTTAAAGGTGCCATATCTTTTTCGTCATCATCTATCAAGACTTCAATTACCGTCTTCTTTTTAAAAAAGGATTTTTTCTGCTTTAACACTTTATATTTTAACTGTTCTTTGGGTTTATTTAACTCATAACTGGCGGATTTCAAACAGTCTTCCAGTGAAACTCCCTTAAATATCTTTTTCATCTTAAACAATCACTCCCCTGTTTATTTAAAACACAAAATTCTCTATATCCTTTCTTATCTTCTCGTTATATGCCCCCATTATTTGAAGTAGTATTTTATTATTTGAAGAATTAAATTCAATATTTCCCACGCTCTTTACAGGAAGTACCTTGGGAGAAGTGCCTGATATAAATATGGCGTCAAATTTATCTATTCCCCTGTAATTCACATCTTCCTCCAGTACCTCCAATCCCAATCCAAGGCAGATCTGCATTATAATATTTCTGGTAGTCCCGGGCAGTACCCTTTTAAGAGGTGCCGTTATAACCTTTTCACCTTTTATCATAAATATATTGGACTTGCTGCCTTCAGTTATATTACCTTCATCATCCACAAGTACTGCTTCAAATATACCGCTTTCCGTTATCTTCTTATTCACCCGGACCTTAAACTTCCTATTTATCACCTTGGCATTTGGATTTTCTCTTTCAATGTGAAAAAAATCGGTTTTCACCCCCACTTCATAGTCCCTTGAAGTTGGATAATGGTGTTTTACAAAATATGCCAAAAACTTATTATTTTTATAAAAATTAAATATAAGCTTTACATTGCCGCTGTAAATTTCATTTATATGTATCAATTTAAAGATACTGTCCACAATTTCTCTTCTGCCGAGCCACAGTTTTAAGTCTGTTATATTAGAAGAATTATTCAGTCTATCCAGATGAGCTTTTAAAAATAAAGGTTTTCCGTCTATTATTCGAATTACTTCATACAGGGACTTTCCCTCTTTAAATATATTATCTTCAAATTCCTCCCTTTTTCTTATTTCATCATTGTATAAAAAAAAGTTACTAACACATTCACTCATTGTAAACCCCTTCTTTAAAATTTAATAAAATATTAATATTA